>JABLXX010000014.1 GCA_013177825.1 Syntrophaceae bacterium | reverse complement strand
AACGTACACCTTCCCGCACCCGCTGCAACGGGTCCCGAGTATCTTCCGCTCGTCCCGCAGCGACGAGAGAAAACGGCCCGCCGTCTCCCCGGCCCACCACGTGTACGGGACCGAGATCTGACCCTTCTGGGTCAGCGGCTCCACTTCCTTGATCCATTCAGACATGGCTTTCCTCCATCATGGTCCTTCCTTTCCGTGTTTACACTTCGATCAGGATCGCCTCTCCCTGGGACAGACCTCCGCAGATGGCCGCCACGCCCCGGCCTCCACCCCTGCGCATGAGTTCATACATCATGGTCATGGTGATCCGGGCGCCGCTGGCGCCGACGGGATGACCGATCGCGATGGCCCCGCCGTTGACGTTCGCCCTGCCCATCAGGGCCTTCCATTTCGCCGGATCGTCCTTGGCCAGCATTTTCAGGGATACCAGGGTGACCGCCGCAAAGGCCTCGTTGATCTCGATCAGGTTCATCCCGTCGATGGTGTCGCCGGTCCTGGCAAACATCTTGTCGATGGTCTGGGCGGGCACGCAGGCCATGTACTTCGGTGTCCCCGCTCCGCTTTCGCACGCGACGATCCGTGCCATGGCCTTCAAGCCCAGGGCATCCGCCTTTTTCCTGCTCATGAGAACCACCGCCGAGGCCCCCGAATTAAGCCCCGGAGCGTTCCCGGCCGTAACCGTCGGGCTGCCGTAAACCGTTTTCAGGGAGGCCATCTTCTCGAGGCTGAGACTCTCCCGGGGGGACTCGTCGGCTTCGAGAACGATGGGGGCCTTCTTCTGGGGGATTTCGATCCGCATGAGCTCATCGCCCACCTGGAACTTGCCCTCCTTGAAGGCGCGGAAGTACTTCTGATGGCTCCCCACGGCCCATTCATCCTGCATCTCCCTGCTGACACCGTACTCGACGGCCACATGGCCCGCATCCGTGGCGACGGGGGCAAAACCCTTCCGGCCGTACCCGAGTTCGAAGAGGACGTCTTCCAGTTCGATGTGCCCCAGGCGGCTTCCCCAGCGGGCTTTGGCTGCACTGGCGATCAGGGGGACGTTCCCCATGTTTTCGGCTCCCGAGGCGATGACGATCTCGGCGTCACCGGACTTGATGGCCCGGTAGCCAAGGCGCATGGCCGTCATGGAGGAGCAGCAGGCCCGGTCGATGGTCAGGGAGATGTTGCTCTCCGGAAATCCGGCCAGGAGCGTGATCTGCCGAGCCGGAACATTCGTGTAGATCGCGTACTCGGCGGGGATGCAGGTGCCGTAATACACCTCGTCCACCTGGGCCGGATCGAGCCCGATGCGGCGGACGGCCTCCTTCAGGGCCAGAACCCCCAGGTCCATGCTGAGCACGGTTTTCAGAACGCCGTCGAACCGGCCGAAAGGCGTTCGAACGGCACTGACAATCACGACATCGTTTTCCCTTTTCATGCAGGTACCTCATCATCCTTTATTGGTTATCGCTGCAAACCAAACAAAAGTCATGCCATGCACTAGGATGAAATATACAGGAATAATTTCATCGTGTTACAAGGAAGGCAAAACGGGACGTCAAAACGTATCGGCTTGACTGCTGTCAGTTATTGGACAGATGTTGACAGAACGGCCTTGCTGTGCGAAGGACTGACACCGTGTTATTCCGGTTTCGTGGAAAGGAGCGTTACCATGTCAAACGGGAAAACGTATCTGACGGGTCTGACGGAAGAAGAAATCCGCGTTCTGTGCAATTTCATTTCCTTCCCCGATTCGTTCTGTGTGGACTGGTTTTCCGTCTTTCCGCCATCACAGCTGATGTCCGTCATCCGGTCGCTGGAAAAGGAGGGCTGGATTCTTGAAAGATCCGGGGAAGCGGGATGCTATGCCTGGTCTGTCGATTTCCCGAGACAGGAAATCACGGATTCGATGAATCCGGAAGAACTTTCGAGGTGTTACCGTAGCGCCATCTACATTCTCATGAAAAACGTCGCCCCGGACGACGCAACGCTTCTCACGATCGCCCGCCAGTGCCTGTTGGCGGGCGTTCAGGAGGAAGATCTCGACTCCATCTTCAAGGCGGCCGTCGTCGAAGAGAAAAAACACAAGGTATCCTCAGCGATCGAGCTGTACGATTCCATCCTGGCCTACATGGAACGGTTCATCGGCCGGGAAGACCGGACCCTGTCGGACAACGCCTGGTGCACCTTCATCCGGGCCGTCGAACGCCGGGCCTCCCTTTCTCTCTTCCATCCGAGTTTGAAGACGATTACCCGCCTGCTCCTGGCCGCTCTCGGCACCGCCCAGCGCCTGGGCGACCGGAAGGCGCACGCCTCCATGGAACTCCTCATCGGGCAGAATCACTGGATGTATTTCCAGCACGAGAAGGCTGTTGAGCACTTCAACCGGGGATGGGAGATCATTCAGCAGCTCGAGGATGAAGCGTTGTACAAGAGGGGACTCAAGGTTCAGGGACTGGTGTATCTCATCAAGGGCCAGTTCTGCAAGGCCATCGAAGTATACGAAGAATCGCTGGGCGAGCTGGAGTCGGCGGACAACAACGATTTTTTCATGCTGGCGGCGCTGAACCTGGCCCTCTGCTATTCCGAAGTCGGCATGCCGCAGCGCGGCCTCGGGATCACGGAGGCCATCCAGAACCAGTGCCAGAAAACCGCCAACTTCCCCCTGCTGTCGTTCAGCCTGGTTACGGCGGGAATGATTCTACTGGAAATCGGACAACGGGACAAGAGCAAGGCATACCTGGTGAGGGCCCTTGAGCTGGCCAGGCAGGAAAAGATTCCCATGGTGGAGGTCCTGGCGGGAATCAGCCTTTCGGACGTAGAGTGCCAGAACGGCAACTTCCGTCAGGCGGGCGAGCATTTCAACGTGATCTGGAGAATCAAGAAATCGAGCTGGTACCACATTCTCAATTTTTTCCCCATTTTCGAAACCCCCTTCATCCTTCACCGGAAGGGCGTCTCCCCGATCGAGCTGCAGCCTTTCTTCGATTTCCTCAAACAGATCCGAAAAGCCGACCTGAACCCCCTGATGTACGGGATCATCGGGCGCCTGCGGCTCGGGTTGCCGGAGAACCGGATGACCCCTGCCGAAAAGATCGCATCGCTTCTCGAACTGGAGACGACCCTCAAGCGGTTGGGCGCCACCTTCGAACTGGCCAAAATACGGATCGAACTGGCCAGGCTCTACGATCAGATCCAGGATCCCGAACAGGCGGAAGGCTATGCCAAGATGGCCTGGGATTTTTTCAGGCCCATCGCCGCCGACTCGTTCCCTCCCGATGTAAAGCATCTGGTTCCCAGGGAGAAACAGGAGAAGGATCTCCGCCTGTTCAACCTGATTGTCGAGATGGGCGAGGCCCTGACCAAGCAGGAGAACATCGAACGGCTCCTTACCAACATCATCACCTCCATCTCCCGCCTGATGGGATCGGAGCGCGCGGCTCTCTTCATCCGCGACCGGCATCTCTGCGATCTGCGCATGGTCGCCTCGCGCAATCTGCTTCCGGAGGAAATGCAGGAAGATTCGTTCCGGGAGATGATGGCGGCGATCCATACCGTTGCCGACGCCGGCGACGGGAACATCGTAAGGCACGAAATCAGCGGGGACGGCCTCTCGGACTCCCGTCGAGTCATCATCGCCCCCCTCCGGCTTGGAAAACAGACCATCGGCGTCCTGTACCAGGACAGCCGTTTTTTCTCCTTTGACGTCGGGCCGGACAATATCAAGCTGCTTTCAGCCTTTGCCTCCCAGATCGCCGTTTCCATCGACCGCGCCCAGGCTTACGAGGAAATCGCACAGCTGAACCGGAAGCTCATCCAGGAGAACCTCTACTACCTGGAAGAGATCGAGGAAATTCGTCCTTTCGGCGAGATTATCGGAATCAGCAACGAGATCCGCCTCGTGCAGAATCTGATCCGGAAGGTCGCCCCCACCCAGTCGACCGTACTGATCCATGGTGAGACGGGCGTCGGCAAGGAACTGGTCGCCCGGGCGATTCACCGCGAGAGCGTCCGGAAAGACGGTCCGTTCATCCGCGTGAATTGCGCCGCCCTGCCGGAGACCCTGATCGACAGCGAACTGTTCGGCTATGAAAAAGGGGCCTTCACCGGGGCGATGAAGATGAAGGAGGGCCGCTTCGAGCTGGCCAATCAGGGAACCATATTTCTGGACGAGGTATCGGAACTCCCTCTTTCCACGCAGAGCCGGCTCCTCCGGATCCTTCAGGAAAAGGAGTTTCAGCGGGTCGGAGGAACGAAAACCCTGCGGTCCGATTTCCGGCTCATCACCGCCACCAACAAGGATCTGAACCGGGAAGTGGCGGACGGAAGATTCCGTGCGGACCTCTTCTTCCGGCTGAACGTCTTCCCGATCTTCGTTCCGCCCCTGCGTGAAAGAACCGAAGACATCCCGCACCTGGCCATTCACTTCCTCAACTTGTACGGTTCCCAGTCCAACAAGGAATATTCGGGCATCGCGGAATCGGAGATGAAGAGACTGCAGTCCTATTCATGGCCCGGCAACATCCGGGAACTGTCCAACATGATCGAGCGGGCCGTCATCCTGGGGGGCGCGACCATCCGCTTCCCGGAGCTGGAAGGAAGAAAAGTGAAGCCGTCGGCGGGGAATCAGGACGTGAAGCTCCGGGATATGGAAAGAGCGCACATCCTGAAAGCGCTGGAGGAAGCAAACGGCCGGATCGGCGGGGCGGAAGGCGCTGCGGAGCGCCTGGGGCTGAACCGAACAACCCTTCTGTATCGCATGAAAAAGCTGGGCATCAAGGTGGCCAGGCACCAGACGGTCCTGGATGAGGCCGTACAGGCATAACCCGTTTGAGTGTGAGGCCCGGGCTCTGCCTCAGGCCGCACCGGTCCCGGAATCGCAGGCGGGCCATTTCCCGTCCACCCCCCCAAACGGATCCGCAGGCGGGCCAAGGGCCTTTTGAATCATTACTGATAAATCACTATAATTATAAGGCTTCTGAATAAAACCGCAGCAACCCGCCTCCATGACCTTCTGCACTTCCCCCTGTAGACCGTAACCGCTGGAGAGAATCACCCGGACCTCGGGATTGATGTCCTTGAGCATCTCCAGCACCTGGGAACCGCTGATCCCGGGCAGGATCATGTCCAGGATGACCAGGTCGACCCGGTTCCTGTTCTCGAAATAGAACGATACCGCATCCTGCCCGCAGGCCGTCTGATACACGGTGTAGCCGAGCGTCTCGAGCATCCGGGCAGCCGGTTCCAGGATCATGGGCTCGTCGTCCACCAGCAGAATGCCTCCGCTCCCGGCAAGAAGCTCCCCCGACGGGCTCTGCCGCTTCTCCTCCGCCTTTTCCCCTGAAGACGGGAGATAAATATTGAATGTCGAGCCCCGCCCAGGTTCGCTGTAGGCATTGATCAGCCCGCCATGGTTCCGGATGATCCCGTATGCCGAAGCCAGCCCCAGGCCGCTTCCCCCTTCCTGCGCCCGCGTTGTGAAAAAAGGCTCGAAGACCCGCTTCAGGGTCTCCCGGTCCATCCCCACCCCCGTGTCCGATATGGATATCCGGACGTAGTTCCCCGGCTTCGTCTCCAGGAGCCGGGCGTCCTCCTCCCGCAAGACCATGTTGCTTGTCTGGATGTGCAGATACCCCCCCCGCGGCATGGCGTGTCCCGCGTTGATGAACAGATTGAGCAGCACCTGCTCGATCTGCCCCGCGTCCGCCTCCACCGGATCCACATCCTCCTGCAGCCAGAAATCGGCCTCGATCTCCCTCCTCGTCTCGATGAAGAACTGGGCGCTCTTTTGGACCAGGTCGTTGACCGACAGTGTCCGGACCTCGTACTTTCCCTCCCTTGCGAACCCCAGGAGCTGCCTCGTCAGATTCGCCCCCCGTTTCACGTGCTCCTCGATGCGGCTCAGACGCCGGCAATGGGGATGAGCGGGATCGTGCTCCATCTGCAGCAGGGATATGTTCCCCTGGATCCCCATGAGGATGTTGTTGAAGTCATGCGCCACCCCGCCGGCCAGCTGGCCGATGGCATCCATTTTCTGCGCCTGGAACAACTGCTTCTCCAGCTTCCGGCGCTCCTCTTCCAGGGTTCTCCAATGGGTAATATCCTGCAGAACGAAGATCAGGCAGGATTCACCCGACAGGTTGATGGGACGGGCGGAATAGATACCGTTTCGCACGGATCCGTCTTTGCGCCCGAAGTGGAATTCCCGCTGCACGACGTCCCGGCCCGCTTTCAGCTCTTCCACCATGAATTCCCGCGCCGCCGGATCGGCCCAGAAACGGATGTCGAGCGAGGTTCTTCCAATGGCTTCGCTCCGCTTCCATCCTGTTATCTCTTCAAAGCCGAGGTTCACGTCGATGATTCGCCCGTCCCGCATCCTCGTGATGGCAATGCAGTCCGGCGCCGTCATGAAGACGGTCGAGAATTTCTCCTCCGACTGGCGGGACTTCTCTTCCGCCTGCTTCCGTTGGGTGATGTTGCTGAAGATTCCCTCGACACCCAGGATGTTTCCGTCCTCGTCGTGGAAGAAATGACTGTTGGTCGAAACCGTCACGAGGCTGCCATCCCTCCTCTTCAGCGTAACTTCATAATTCACCACCCTGCCGTTTTTTTGCAGTTCCTGTAATAATCGGTCCCTTTCATCGGGACTTTCGTACAGATCCGTGGCAATGTTTTTCCCGATCAGTTCCTCCAGGGAATCATAATCCAGAAGGCTTGCCCCGGAGGGACTGAGAAACGTCAGATGCCCCTTCAGATCGCATCGGTACAGCGTGTCCTGCATGTTTTCCACGAGAGCCCGGTATTTCTGTTCGCTCTCGCGGGTCGCTCTCTCCGCCTGCCTCGTTTCCGTCATGTCCAGGAGCGAGGCCAGGCTGTAGGCCGTCCCCGGAATCATGGTCACACGGATCATGACATCCCGCAGCTCGCCGTCCCGGTTTCTGATCTTCGTATCGTAGACACCCGGTGCCAGATCCGGGTCGATCCTGCGGAGACGGTGGAACATCCTCATGCGCTCCAGGTCCGCCTCATGGGCAATCAGATCCGTCCAGCTCAGTTTCCCTTCCACTCCGGCTTTCGAATACCCCGTCAGTTTCTCGAACTCCTTGTTGACGAGGGCGACGGTCGTATCCTCCGTAATGAACATCATGGCGATGCCCGTATTTTCGAAGAGGAGCCGATAGCGCTCTTCCGCCGCTTCCAGATCCGATTTCGTCTGTTCGCAGTCACCGGCCTCCATCCCGAAGACAACAACGGCGTTTATGCGTGGTTCGTCTTCAGACATGACGGGCATTGCGTTCCAGCGGACGTTCCTCCGTGTGCCATCCGAAAGGGATATTGGGATATCGAATGAATCCGGCTGGTTTCCAAGCAGGGCCTGGTGGATGATGAACGTGAACTGCTCTTCATGATCGATGGACAGAAAAGGCCAGCGGGCACGCCCTTTGAGATCGTCGAGACGGTATCCGAGACGTCGTTCGAACGCGCCGTTCATCCAGACCAATTCCACGGCATCGTCAAAAATCAGGACAATGGCGTCTGTCGTGCCGGCGATCTTCTCCAGAATACCCAACATGACTCGATTCACGACCATCCCTTGATTCTCCTTGCTGGAGCTGTGTTCTACCTCCGAGAGAAAAGATACCGATCAACCGGGCGATGCACTTCATTCCGCCTGAAAACAATGGATCGACGCTAATTTTTGCAAGGATTGTGCCTTTAAAGGCATACTCCGTGAAGTGGGTCCCCCGTCGCGTTCGCTCCGAAAGGATGCCTTTCCAGACCCTTGTCCCTGTTGATTTGGCGAGCGTTTGAGAATTCGGAGGTCTGCGGTGTCAGAGGCCAACCCGGCCGTCAAAGAATCGCCAACCATCCGAATTCTTCGGGTTAATCGTCAATCCGTTGACATGGTGGGGACATTTCCGATCCGGCAGGCGTGACGGCGGAAGGCAAGGATGAGCGATTCTTCATCCTGATCCCGGGCGCGCGGGACCGGGGGCCTTCCGAATGACGTTTTCCCGGTCATTGCAAAGAGCGATAAAATCGATTATCAATATTTTCGCTTTCACAGTCCGCGGGAAGGAAGGAGCCGGAACATGTCGAAAAGGCCCGAATGGACGCTGACCCTCCTGAAGCATCTCTGGCCGCTGACTTACCTGTCCCCCAAGCTGACGCGCCTGCCGCTCGTCGGGAAACTCTTTTCCCTGACCTTCGTCCCGCTGTTTTCGGGCAGGAATTTCAACGTCAGCTATCTTCCCGTGAATGAGGGAATCAGAGGGGCTGAAAGCGTCGTAATCCCGAGGCTCGTCATCGAGGAGTTCATCCGGCGATCCCCCCATCGAGTCATGATCAAGCGGTGCACATGCCGGGAATTGAGGCAATGCCGACACTTCCCGTACACGGAGGCCTGCCTGCAGATGGGCGACGACACCCGGCATCTGGATCCCCGCATCGCCGACCATCTGACGGTGGAAGAGGCCATCGCCCTGATGGACCGCCAGCTCTCGCGGGGGCTCATTCCCATGATGGGCCGGGTGCGCGTGGACCACTACTTCTACGGGTCGCCGAACACCGGGAGGCTGCTCACGGTCTGCTTCTGCTGTACCTGCTGCTGCACCGTGCTCAACTCGGCCCGCTTTTTCCCGCCGGCCGCGGCGGATTCCATCGTCCGTCTCAAGGGGCTCTCCCTGCACTTGGATCCGGACCTCTGCACCCGGTGCGGAGCGTGCGTCGAAGCCTGCTTCATGAAGGCGCTCTGCCTTCAGGGAGATGCCGTCACGCGTGATGAAAACCGATGCAAAGGATGCGGCAAATGCCAGACGGTCTGTCCGAGTGGCGCCGTGACAATGGTCCTGGACAGCGTCGAGGCCGCCGTCGAGGAATTGAGGGGACGGGTCCGGCAGCGGGTCGACTTCGGAGAGCCGGGTTCCTGAAGGAGAGGGAAAGATGCAGTTAATCCATCACGGCCCGGGCAAGGCCTGGGTCAAAATGTCGACGGATCTTCTGTGGCCGGTCATCACCGCGGGGAAGCGCCTCAGCAACGTCCCCGTTCTCAAATGGCTGATCCGGCCGTTTTTCATGCGGCCTTATAACGAAATTACGACCATCCCCATCCATGCGGCCGTGGAGGCTCCGGGCAGCGTCGTTCTACCGCGCCGCATCGTGGACAGGCTTCTGGAGGACGTGGACGATATCTTCATCCTGGACGAGTGCATCTGCCGCGCCCATTACCAGGCGGACTCGCCTCCGCGGACCATCGGGTGCATCGCCCTGGGGCCCGCGATCCGCCGGATCCATCCAAGCCACGGAAGGACGACCTCGACCGAAGAAGCGAAGCGGCACGTGGACCGCGCCG
This sequence comes from Syntrophaceae bacterium, assembly GCA_013177825.1. Classification (NCBI taxonomy): domain Bacteria; kingdom Pseudomonadati; phylum Thermodesulfobacteriota; class Syntrophia; order Syntrophales; family Syntrophaceae; species Syntrophaceae bacterium. The sequence continues at coordinate 30,829 of JABLXX010000014.1, read as the reverse complement.
CCCGGGCGGGATTGATCGCCAACATCGCCCACGTCTGGATCGACCCGGTCGCCTTTGGCACGCGCTTCCGCGACCTCATCTTCATCTGCCTGTGCGACGACACACATTGCCTGTACCGGACACACATGAAGCACCGGGGACCCACGCTGGCCGGCGCCTACCAGCGGCTTCCGGGGCTCTCGGTTTCCATCGATCGGGATCTGTGCCTGGGGTGCGGGGAGTGCGTCGAGAAATGCTTCCTGGCGGACATCCGTCTCCGTGACGGCAAGGCGGAAATCGGCGGCGCCTGCGCCGGCTGCGGCCGCTGCGTCGAGGTGTGCCCGAACGGAGCCGCCGCGCTCACGCTTGCGAACGAGGAGGTTCTCTACGGGAACCTGGTCCGCTGGATTCGAGGGGTCTCCGAGCTGCCACTCCGGAATCCCGGGGTTGCAACGGAATGAAAAAAGGGGCGTTTCGCAGGCCGGCTCCAGATCTTCAGGGAGCTTCGCCCTCGACGTCCCGGTCCTCGATCACGGTGCGGACCGTGACGGTCATGTCCTTCCGGAGGGAATTGTAAACGGAGCAATAGGTGGAATGCGACAGGGCGACGGCCCGGTCGACCTTGCGGGGATCGATGTCCCGGCCGGCGATATGGAGTACCATCGCCACGGCCCGGAAATACTGCGGCGGGGTGGGGTTCCTCTCCGCCGTCAGTTCCATCCGGAACCCCGCAAGGCGCACCCGCATCTTCTTCAGGATCATGACGACGTCGATGGCCATGCACCCGGCCAGGCTCAGGAGCAGTGCCTCCGTCGGCTTGCAGCCCCACTGGCCGTCGGAGTCGAACTCGATATCGTATCCCTGGGGTGTCGAACCGGTGAACTGGAGCTCCCTGTTCCAGACCAGGGACGTTTTTACGGGCGGCGGGGCAAAATTCTTGTATCCCTCCAGGGGCGCCTTCACATCGTTATTCTGCTGTTCTTCCATGGATCAAACCCTTTCCGATGCCGGTGCCGGGATCCCGAACGGGAAGCCCCGCGCCGGCGGGGCGCGTGGCTTCCCTGTTCGATAGCAGGCCGAAGCGGGGCATCAATCCCAGTTCCGGTAGTCCAGGTGATCGTACTTCTTGAGGAATCGCGTCGGCAGGGCCAGGGCGTCCTTCCGGAACGGCGGCGCCAGCTGCGTGCCGTCCACGACAAACTCCAGGACGGTGGGCTTCCGGCTTTTGATGCACGTCTCGAAGGCGTCCCGGATGTCCTCGACCCGGTCCACGCGGATGCCCTCGGCGCCCATGGCCTTCGCCACGGGGACGAAGCTCTCCGGGTTGGGGATGTCCACGCCGCAGAAGCGGTTGTTGTAGAAGTCGATCTGGTTCTTCGCCTCGGCGCCCCACCACATGTTCCGGAACACGCAGGCCACGACGGGGAGGTTGTGCTCGACGGCCGTGCTGACCTCGTGGAGGCTCATCCCCCAGGCGCCGTCGCCGACAATGGCGATGACCGGCGACTTCGGACGGGCCAGCTGCGCCCCCAGGGCGGCGGGATAGGCGAATCCCGTGTTCCCGAAGGTGAGGGCCGCGATGTGCCGGCGGCCGCCGTTGAACTTCAGGTAGCTGTTCGCCGTGGAGGAGACGTTCCCGATGTCCGTCGCGACGATGGCGTCGTCCGGCAGGGCCCGCGAGATCTCCAGGAGGACACGCCGGGGGTTGACGGGATTCCCCTTGACCATGGCGGCCTTTACGATCTCCTTCTCCCAGGCGTCCCTCTCCTTCTTCACGGCGGCGAGGCGGCGCGAGTCCGGCTTGCGGTTTTTGTCAGTGCCCTTGAGGCGCTTCAGGATTTCGACGGTTGCCTCCCGGGCGTCCCCGATGATGCCCACCTCGATGGGATGGGTGCGGGCGATATGCTTGGGGTTGATGTCGATCTGGATGATCTTCGCCTTGTCGGGGAAGTAGTTGATGTCGTACTGGGGCAGCGTGCCGAACACGGAGAGCCGCGTCCCCACGGCGAGGACCACGTCCGCCTTCGAGAGGATCTTCATGGCCGCCTTCGATCCCATGTAGCCGATTGGGCCGACGGAGAGCGGGTGATTGCCGTAGAAGGCATCGTTGTGGAGGTAGGTGACCGCCACGGGCGCCGTCAGGTGCTCGGCGATTTCCTTGATGACGTCCAGGGCGTCGGCGTCGACGACCCCCCGGCCGGAGACGATGACGGGGTTCTTCGCTTTGGCAAGGAGCGCCGCCGCCCGGTCGAGGCTCTCCATGGAGCCGCATCCCCGGGCGTCCACGCGGTACTGGGAAGGCTTGAGGATGGTCTCCTCGATCTCGCCGTAGAAGTAGTCCCGGGGGATGTCGTACAGCACGGCACCCCGCTCGGCGTAGGCGATCCGGAAGGCCGTCCGCAGGCAGTCCGCCGCCCGTTTCGGATGGGGCACCCGGACCGTCGCCTTGGTGATGGCCTTGAAGACCGACACCTGGTCGCACTCCTGGAAGCCGTCCCAGCCGATTGTCGGCGTCCCCGCCGAGGGGGAGATGACGATCAGGGGCGTGTGGCCCATGTTGGCCGCGGCCACGGACGTCACCATGTTCGTGATGCCGGGCCCGTTCTGCCCGGTGATGACCCCGGCCCGGCCGGTGATCCGCGCATAGGCGTCTTCCATGTGGCCCGCGCTCTGTTCGTGCCGGACGGGGATGAACCGGATCCCCGCCGACGGGAAAAGATCCAGCATGTCCATGAAGGCCGATCCCACGATCCCGCAGACGTGGTCCACCCCTTCCGCCAGCAGCGTCTCGACGATCGCCTCGCTGGGTGTCATTTTTACCTTTTTCATCGCCAAACCTCCGTTTCGCGTGGTTTTGTTTCTATTTTTCAACGGCTTCCATGGGCAGCCGCTGCCGTTTCCCAATCTGAGCTTCCTCGCCCAACCCGAGGACCGACACGGTATCCCGGGCGATCAGCCGCTCCTCGTCCGTGGGGATGACGAGAATCCGGACCGGGGACCCGGACCGGGACACGTCGGCCTCCGAAACGCCCCGCTCGTTCTTTTCCGCATCCAGCGCCACGCCCAGCCACTCAAGATACGCGCAGATCCGCTCTCGCATCCTCGGGGAATTCTCCCCGATGCCCGCCGTAAAGACAAGGGCGTCGAGGCCGCCGATGGCCGGGACTAGGGAGGCGACCCCGCGGGCGACGCTGTAGGCGTAGACCGTGAGAGCCAGCCGGGCCCGGGCATGCCCCCCGTCAGCCGCCGATTCCAGGTCCCGGAAATCGGGTGAAAGGCCGGAGATGCCGAGAACGCCGCTTTCGTGGTTCAGGATCGACATCACCTCCGCCAGGGGGATATTCAGGGTTTCGACAAGATGGGCCGGCAAGGCCGGGTCCATGTCTCCGCACCGTGTTCCCATGACGACGCCCGACAGGGGTGTAAACCCCATGGTCGTGTCGCACGACTTCCCGTCGCGGACGGCACAGAGGCTGGACCCGTTACCGAGATGGCAGGTGACGATCCGCAGCCCTTCCCTCCCCTTTCCGACAATCTCCGACGCCCGGGAGGAGACGTAGCGGTGGGAGGTTCCGTGAAATCCGTATTTCCGGATGCGGTTCTCCTCGTAGAACCGGTAGGGAATGGCGCAGGTGAAAGCATAGTCCGGTATGGTCTGGTGAAAGGCCGTGTCGAAGACGGCCGCCTGCGGCGCATGGGGAATGAGCTCCATGCAGGCGTCGATGCCCGTCAGGTTGTGGGGATTGTGGAGGGGCGCCAGGTTCCGGCAGGCCTCCAGGGTCTCCCGGACCCCGGGATCGATCGCTACGGAGGAGCGGAAGAACTCCCCCCCGTGAACGAAGCGGTGCCCCACGCCGGCGATGTCGCGAATGCCCGCCAGCACGCCGCCTTCCGGCGCGATCAGATGCTTCAGCAGCACATCGACCGCCTCGCGGTGACCCGACAGGCTCTGTTCCCGCGTGAAGGGATCCCTTCCCGCCACTTCATGGCGGATGACCGAATCGGCCCGTCCCACGCGCTCGGCCTGCCCGCGGGCGAGAACCCGCTCCCCGGGCATGTCGAAGAGCTTGTACTTGATGGAGGAGCTGCCGCAGTTGAGGACGAGGATCTTCATGGGCCGTTCCTTAAACCTTCAGCGGACGGTTCAACGGACCCGGCCTCCCGGCGAACCGCGACAAAAACCCGGTACAGCACGCTCAGGACCAGGAATCCGGCGGCCCAGACGCCGAGCGCGACGGCGATCTCAGGCCCCGTCGGCGCGTATTCGGTCACGGACCCGAGCGGCGAGGGGACGAAGCCCGTCACGACCAGCCCCAGTCCCTTTTCGATCCAGAAGGCGGCAAAAACGGCTGCACAGGCCGCCGCCAGGACGCGTTCGTTCTTCCGCGCGCGAGGATGGATCAGCGCCGCCAGCGCGCCCACGGCCAGGACGGCCGACATCCACATCCAGGGGACCAGGTTGCCGTGCCCGTCGATCCCGGCGTAAAGATAGCGGAAGTGCTCCTGGTGCTCCGGAATGCCGCTATAGAAGACGGTGAACAGCTCCACCAGCACGAAAAAAATACTCACGGCCAGGGCGTAGGCGACGATCCTGGCCAGTGCCTGGATCGCCTTCTCCCCGGCATCGAAGTCCGCCCACTTCTTCAGGACCAGGCAGATCAGGATCAGGAGCGCCGGGCCGGAGGCGAAGGCGGCGGCGAGAAACCGCGGGGCCATGAGCGCCGTCAGCCAGAAGCTCCGGCCGGGAAGACCGGCGTAGATGAAGGCCGTCATGGTGTGGATGCTGATCGCCCAAGGAATGGAGAGATAGATCAGCGGCCTGACCCACCGGGGCGGGGGAACGCCCTTCCGGTCACAGCCCAGGACCGTCCACCCGGTGATGATATTCAGAACGAGGTAAACGTTCAGGACGAACATGTCCCAGAAGAGGACCGATTTCGGCTGGGCGTGCAGGATGACGAAGAGAACCCGGGGAGATTGCCCCAGGTTGACGAAAATGAAGAGCCCGCACATGATGACGGATGCGACGGCCAGGAACTCGCCCAGCACGGTGATCTTTCCGAAGGCCTGGTAGTCGTGCAGGTAATAGGGCAGGACCAGCATGACGGCCGACGCGGCGATGCCCACCAGGAACGTGAACTGGGCGATGTAGAGCCCCCAGGACACGTCGCGGCTCATTCCCGTGACGCCCAGCCCGAGTTCCAGCTGACGCAGGTAGAAAAACAGGCCCGTCGCGAATACGGCCAGCAGGAAGGCCATCCATGCCCGGTATCCGGGACCGCCTGTCAGGGCTTTCTCCAGCATCGCTTCCTCACAGAAGGTAATAAACCTGCGGCAGCGTACCCAGGCTCGCCCGGCGCCGCAGGGCAACGCGCTTTTCGAGGAGCAGGCGGATCTCCGAGCGGGGATCCTCCACGTCGCCGAAGACCAGGGCCTTTTGGCGGCAGGCCTCGACGCAGGCAGGTTCGAGCCCCCTGGCCAGGCGCTCCTCGCAGAAATTGCATTTTTCGATCACCCCTTTGGTCCGGGTGGGATAATCGGGATTGAGTTTCTGAACGAAGGGCCGCGGATCCCGGAAGTTGATGCTCCGCGCCCCGTAGGGGCAGGCGGCCAGGCAGATCTTGCAGCCGATGCAGCGGTGGTAGTCCATCATGACGATCCCGTCGGGCCGCTGGAACGTGGCGCCGGTGGGGCATACCCGAACGCAGGGCGGATTTGCGCAGTGATTGCACAGGACGGGCGGGCGCATCCGGCGGAGGGATTCCCCGGTCCAGGCATGCGTCTCGCCGGGGAAAACGGCGGGGAACGGCTCCCGCCAGATCCATTTTACCTCGTGCCCAGGGTTGCCCAATGCGGGGACATTGTGAACCTGGTGGCAGGCGGTGGTGCAGTCCGTGCAGTCGGCGCTGCATTTCGACAGGTCCACCGCCAGGGCCCAGCGCCCGGCCGTCAGGGGCTGCAGGGGAGACGATGCCTGCCGCGCGGCGGCGACCGGAGCGGAGGGATTGCCCGCGGCCCGGACCGGGGGGAGGACGGCCGGCACCAGCAGCGTGAGGGCGGAAACTCCCGCAATTTTCAGGAATTCTCTGCGATTCGATCTCATTTTCCCACCTCGCCGGGAGCCACGTGGCAGCGGAAGCAGTCGGGCTTTGCGCCCGCATAATCATGGCATTGGTCGCAAAACTGCTCCTTGTTGCTGTGGCACCGGAGACAGGTTCGGGACAGGCTGGCCTCGAAACGGCGCCCGTCCGCCGCAGTGTATGTGCGGTTCCCTTTCCGGACCGCTTCGTCGCGCCAGGCGGTCAGAAGCTGCACATGGCGGCTGCGCATGACGGCCGTATCCTCCACGCAGCGCTTTTCCCCAAGCTCTTGAATCGCCGGCGTATCCAGGCGGAGATCCGGGGGAGAGGGCTTCCCCGCCCCGCCGTACCAGAGGGGAAAGGTGACCAGGAGAACAAAGGCCGCAATTCCGGCTGACATGATTGCCTTGCCATGGAGTCTCATAGGCTCAAGGGGTCTCCGCGCAGGTCCGTGGTCCGCTCCTTCTCACCTTTCATGACCAGGGCATTGGCCAGGAGTTCGTGAACGCCCATGACGCTCACCTGCGGCACCCAGTACTCCATGAGCGAGGTCAGGGTGACCCGGTCGATGGCGCACATGCAGGCCAGACGGTTCACGCCGAATTTTTCCACCACGTCCCGAACGGCCATGGCCCTGGGCATTCCGCCCCGCATCCGCATCTCGAAGTTCTCCTCGTTTCCCAGTCCGGCCCCGGCGCCGCAGCACAGGGTCTTTTCCCGGATGGTGTCCTCGGCCATCTCCCGGAAGACATTGCAGGCGCTGCGGATGATGTGGCGCGGCTCTTCCAGGATCCCCATGGCCCGGGCGGGATTGCAGGAGTCGTGAAAGGTGACCCGGAGGTGATCGTTGCGCCGCGGATCCAGCCGGAGCTTTCCGTTTCCGATGAGGTCGGCCGTGAACTCCGCGATGTGGACCATCTTCGTGGCGCGGGCGTTTTCAAAGCGGGTGCCGGTGATTGGAGAAACGGGCATTTCCAGGAAGTCGGCGGGACCGTTCATCGTGTCCATGTACTGGTTAACGACGCGCCACATGTGGCCGCACTCGCCGCCGATGATCCACTTGACGCCCAGCCGCTTCGCCTCGGCATAGATTTTCGCGTTCAGGCGCTTCACCATTTCGTGGGAGTGGAAGAGACCGAAATTGCCCCCCTCGGAGGCGTAGGTGCTCATGGTGTAATCGAGCCCGATCTCGTGGAACAGCATCAGGTAGCCCATGCAGGTGTAGGTTCCCGGATCGGCAAAATAATCGCCCGATGGGGCGACAAAGAGGATCTCGGCGCCTTTCCGGTTTAGGGGGATATCCACGCGGACCCCCGTGCGGTCCTCGATATCGTCGGCGAGAAATTCGAGCATGTCCTTGATGCCGCCGGGCTGGATGCCCAGGTGGTTTCCGGTCCGGAAGCAGTTGGCCGCCGGCTCGACGACCCAGTTGATGTTGCAGCCCACGAGATCGAGCAGCTCGCGCCCCATCATGGTGATCTCCGCCTGGTCGATGCCGTAAGGACAGAAGACGGAACAGCGGCGGCACTCCGTGCACTGGTAGAAGTAGTAGAACCACTCCTTCAGGACATCGACCGTCAGGTCCCGGGCGCCCACCAGCCTGCCGAACCGCTTCCCCGACTCGGTGAAGTAGCGGCGGTAGACCGACCGCAGGAGCTCGGCCCGGAGGACGGGCATGTTCTTCGGATCGCCGGTGCCGATGTAGAAATGGCACTTGTCGGCGCAGGCGCCGCAGCGGACGCAGAGGTCCATGAAAAGCCGGAAGGAACGGTACTTTTCGAGACGCTCCTTCATGCCTTCCAGGATGATCTCCCGCCAGTCCGGGGGCAGTTTCCAGTCGAGGTCGGCGGGCTGCCAGGCCCTCGGATTTGGGAGGCCCAGGGCGGTCAGGTTCTTCGCCGCGCCGGCATAGCTCCAGGTGCCCGGACGGAACTCGACGGGGGTGTCCTGCCAGGCGGTCTTCGGCGGCCGGTATTGGATTTTGATCAGCTCGTCCGGTTTGGGGATCTTCAGGGACGACACAGGCTACTCCTTTTCCAGGGGAAGGCCCGCCGCCTTCATCTTGTCCCGGAATTCGTCCTCGTATTCCTCGTAGGTGTGAACCTTCACGGGGGCGTTCCAGGGATTGACGTGCCTTCGCCTCCGGCTGTCGTTGGCCTGGCCGCGGGTTGGGCTGAGAAACACGCCTCCCGCGTGCATGAGCTTGCTGACGGGGAACCAGGCCATGAGGGTGAAGACGAAGCAGAGGTGCATGGAAAACAGGATGCCCGTCTCCCCGGCGGCCGCCGGCGAAAGGGTCGCCCACCCCAGGGTGAGGGTCTTCACCGCGTTGAGGTCGGCGGGGAAGACGTGCCGCATCGCCAGGCCCGTAACCGCCACGCCCGCGATCAGGAGCAGGGCGAAATAATCCGTGAACAGGGACAGGTATCGCAGCCGCGCGACCACCACCCGGCGCAGGAAAAGGAACGCCAGCGCCAGGAGAAGACCGGCATCGCTCAGGTAGAGGGTCGGGGCGCCCGTCTCGAAGAAGCCGTCCAATGCCGACAGGGCGTCGACCCAGGGCACGATCGGTTCGACGAAGAAGCGCAGGTGCCGGAGGACGATAACCAGCAGGGACCCGTGAAACAGGAGCGCGAAAAACCAGAGCCACTTGGCGCTGCCGTAGACGGGCCGTCCGCCGGCAATCTCCACGCGGGTGTTTCGGAATAGGGACCGGAACAGGAGCACCTCCAGGGCCATCCTGCCGGCGGCGCTCCAGGCTCCCGCCGGATTTTCCAGCGGTTCGCGCCGGATCCAGCGCAGGGATTCCGCCTGCCCGCAGGTTGTGGGAATGCGGAAGGGGACGGGGGCGCTTCCCCATTTCAGGATGCGGTACACGAAGCCGCACAGAAAGACGGCGAAGGCGACGTACGGAACGACAGCGGTCAGGACGCCCGACAGGTCCCGGCTCGCGCTGATCCCCAGGGCCAGCAGCGTCAACAGGGAAATGGCGATGATCGATCCGATAAGGTTCACGTTGAATTCCGCCTCACGCGCTCATGATTCCCACGACGATTTCCCGTCGAACTGAATGATGGGTTTCTTCATGTCCGACATGGCATTGACAATCAGCTCCACCAGCCCGCCGTAATAAAGGCCGCTGCGCTCCTCCCCGTGGTAGTAGCCGATCATGTCCCGGATGGCGCCCTTGCAGTTGGAGCAGGGGGCGCAGACATATTTCGGCGCTTCCGGCGGCTCATCCGCGAAGGCATCCAGGATCTGGAGGAACTTCCGGCGGGAGCTGACCAGATTCCGCCAGTCGGCGAAATTGTAACCCGACATGATGGCAAAGCCCGAACCGCCGCCGCAGCAGTAATTGTCCACGCCGTGGGGCGTCATCTCCCGGAAGCGCGGGGCGACGGCCCGGAGAATGCGCCTCTGGGGCTCGACGATCCCCATGGACCGCACCATGTTGCAGGGATCGTGCAGGGTCACGGGAAAGGGATTCCTCCGGGGGTTCAGGGACAGCCGGCCGCTGGAGACGATGTCCGCCAGGGTGACCATGGCCGACTCCCGTGGAACGTTCAAATCGCCCGTCAGCAGGCGGTCGGCCGTGACGGTCAGCGCCTTGTGGGCGTGGCCGCACTCGCCCATGACGATCTTCCGGACGTTCAACCTCCGGGCGATATCGGCATGCTTCACCGCAACGCGGGAAAACTGCACGTCGTCGTACCAGAGCCCGTAGTTCACGGCGTCGTAGCCCACCGCCTCGGACGACAGAGTCCAGGAGAGTCCGGCCGCCTGGAAGAGGATGGCAAAGGCGCCGACATTCTCCGGCCAGGCCAGCATTTCCCCGGCGTTGTGAATCAGGAGGATGTCCGCCCCTTCCCTGTCCCAGGGGATCTCGACCTTGAAGCCGGCGATCTCCTCCATCTCCTCCTGGATGAACTCGACATTGTCTTTGGCCGCCAGGGGGTTCATCCCCGTCGAGGAGCCGACCCGGAGATGCTGAACGGTCCCCTTCTCGTGGAGCTCCTTCGGGGCAATGCCCATCTCCTGCGAAAACAGCTTGCGGATTTCGTGCGTGATGAGGCCGTTATCGACGCCGATCGGGCAGACGGAGGCACAGCGGCGGCAAAGGGTGCAGCGGTACGACAGCTCGGCAAGCCGGGCCACGGTCGTCCAGTTGAGGTCGATGTCGCCGTTCCACTTCGCCGCAATCCTGCCGCCGGGTTTCACGTACTTCCGGTAGATCCGGCGCAGCACCTCCGACCGGAAGATGGGCCGGTAGATTTCCTGCCTGCCGCTCATCTCGTACACGGGACAGGCGTCGGCGCAGGTCTGGCAACGGGCGCAGTGCTCCATGGACAGGAGCAGGGGCTGCAGGAACGTCCAGTTGTTCTTCTTCTCGAAGAGTTTCTTCAATCCGGAGAGAAACTTGCGAACCAGCAGATCCTCCTCTTCCCGGCTTGCCGGCCTGGGGATGCCGATGGCGACCGTGTCGTCGAGGGAGGTCTCGATGCCCTTGACCCTCTCCGGCTTCAGGAGCGGCAGGGTCACCCGGTTGAAGTCCTCGTACGGGGGAGGCAGCGGGACCATGTCTCCCGGCTCGATGTGGCAGAGGCGCTCGGATCGCGCCGCCAGGTCGGAGGGTCTGCGGGCGGCCTTCATTTCGTCTCACCCGGGGTGGACGACGCAATGTCCTTCCAGGACGTGCATCCGTCCGCCCTGACGTGTGCCGCCTGCCAGGTCGGCTTCAGATCCAGGTTCTTCCTGACGGCCGCTTCGATCCTTCCCCCGCGCCGGTTCGGGGCCTCGTCCCACTTGACCTGGTGGTAGAGAAAATACTTCATGAACATGTGCGACATGTGTGTAAGCGGAATCCAGGCGACCAGGAGCGACCCCAGGACGATGGTGAGCGCCCCGAGCGCGGTCCGGGGCGGCGCATCGCCGCCAGCCAGCAGTCCGCACACGAAGCCTTTCGCGCCGGTGAACCACGGATCCACAACCAGCGCGGCCGCCAGGGCGGAGAGGAAAAAGGCGAGAACGAATCCGAGGTTGAAAAAGTCGGCCGGAGAGGAATAATCCCGCCACTCCCGGTCAAGCAGACGCTTCGTCATGAGCGCCAGCCCGCCCAGGGATCCCAGGACCAGGCCCAGCCACCCCGCCGCGACGACAAACCCGTCCAGCAGGGATCGCAGCAGGCCGCCCCCGGCGGATACCGGCGCCCCCCACAGGGAGAGCGCCGCATGGAGCGTGAGCCCCCCGAAGGTTGCAATCATCAGGTACAATCCGAAGTGAAAGGGAAAGGAAGCCAGCCAGAGGCCTCTGTTCGCCTTCCACAAGCCCCTCAGGAACAGGATCTCCGGCACCATGTACTTGAGCTCGTTGACGAGGGAACTCTCCCGTTTACGGCTCCACCAGTTGATCTCTTCCATGTAGGAGCCGCCATAGGCCACCCGGGCGGTCGTTTCGTGCCGGACCGGGTAGATTTCCCAGCGGACATGCAGGGGAAGGGTCCACTGCCGGTAAACCAGTCGCACCGACGCCAGGACGAACATGGCCATGCACACGTAGGATAAAACGTAGTAACCCATGGATCACGCTTACTTTCTACCGTAAAGCGACGCCCGCCTTCATTCCCCGATGCCCCTCTCCGGGACGACGGCCTCGCAAAAAGCCCGCAGGCAAGGCGCGCAAGCCCTGAGAAGCGAGGCCCCGGTCAAAGGCCGTTCAAAAGGGGTTGAATGCAAGGCGCCCGAAATCCGGAGCCGCGAGTCGTACTTTTTCGTACGTCGAGCGGCTCAGGATGAGGGCAACGCAGCAGGCAGCCCCTTTTCAACGGCCTGGGCCTGCTACACGCAGCCGGTGGGTTTCGAGAGCCCGGCCAACTTACACGCCCCCTTCGCCGGCCCTGTCGGGAAGAGCTCGTAGAGCTTCTTCACGTCGAGCCCGTTGTCCTTGCACATCTTGCGGATCATCGGGGCGATGCCGAACTGCTGAAAGTAGTTCCGCAGGTAATGGATGAGCTTCCAGTGCTCTTCCGTGAGCGTCCCCTCGATATCTTCCGCGCCCGCATACGCCTGGGCGAACTCCTCACTCCACTTGTCCAGTTCCTGAAGGAACCCGTCTTCGTCCACTTCGTAGGTTTTGCCCGCCAGTTCGATGGTCGGCATGATCCGTCACCTCCAATGATTTTGTTATTCCTGTGCAGGGATGAGATGCATCTCCTGAACGCTGTCAATCGGTTTTCTGTAATGCACCGTATCGCTCCAGCCTTGGCGGCACACCCGCGCCCTCTCGACCAGTGCGACTGCCCATTCCTTCGTCCCCAAGGCATGCAGGTGGGTGTAGCCTGCCAGGATGTTCTTCCGGCACAGGCCGTCCCGCAGGCCGTCGACGCCGGTGCCTCGCTTCACACGATAGGCAAAGCGGATCCGCTCAAGGTCAATCGAAAGGATCCGGGAGTGATGGAACTCGTGCCCCTTGAGGTTGCTTCCCACCCGGAAGAAGGGATTTTCCTCCACGACTTCCAGAACCGTGTACCCGTGCCCCTGGGGCTTGTCGGTCATGGCAAAGGAAACAGGCAGGGCGCCCGTCATGGGGTACGTCCGGTCGCCGAGAACCAGACTCTCCCCCAGGTACATCAGGCCACCACATTCGGCGTAAACGGGGAGTCCTGCGTCGGCCGCCTCGCGGAGCGAGGCCCGGAAGCCTTCGTTCTCCGTCAGGGCCTCCGCATGTGTCTCGGGGAAACCCCCGCCAATGTAAAGCAGGTCGATATCCGGCAGCGAGTCATCCCGGAGCGGGCTGATCTCGATAACCTTCGCTCCTCTCTCGGCCAGGGCCGCAAGGTTCTCCGGATAGTAGAACTGGAAGGCCGAATCCCGGACGACGCCGATGGTCACGGAACAATCTCTGCGATGCCGGACGGTTCGGGCACCCACCGAGGCGGTCCCGGACGACGCCCGGCGTGCCACAGCCAGCAGGCCGTCCAGGTCGATGTACCGGCCCGCCACGTCCGCCGCCCTGTCCAGGGCATGCAGGATGCGCTCGTGCTCCTGGGGCGGCGTCAGCCCGAGATGACGCTCCGGAAAGGGAAAATCCTTCATCCGGGGGACGGCCCCCAGGACGGGCAGCCGGCAGGTCTCCTCGATGGTCCGCCGGAGGATGTCTTCATGGCGAGTCCCAGCCACCCGGTTCAGGATGACGCCCCGGATGTCCACGTCCGGATCGAGGATGGAGCAGCCCAGGATCATCGCCGCCGCCGTGCGGGTCACCTTGTTGCAGTCCATGATCATGACCACGGGCGCGTCCAGGAGCTTGGCCAGTTCCGCCGTGCTGTGGCTGCCCCGGACGTCCATCCCGTCGTAGAGGCCCCGGTTTCCCTCCACGAAGGCCAGGTCCCCTTCCAGGGCATGGCGGGAAAAGGAGCGCCGGATCGTTTCCCGGTCCATGAGAAAGGAATCGAGGTTGTGGCAGGGCCGGCCGGCGGCAAAGGAAAGCCATGCCGCATCGATGTAGTCCGGTCCCTTTTTAAAGGGCACGGCCCGGACTCCCCGCTTCGAGAGGGCGGCGATGACGCCCACGGAGAGTGTCGTTTTTCCGGCGCCTCCCCGGAGGGCGGCGATGACCAGCCGCGGAATCGATGGTTTCATGGCCGGATGCTCACCCTTCCGTAAAGAATTCCGCCAGGACGATGTAGGTCGTGGAACCGCTCGACCAGTACTTCAGGGCGTCCTCTTCGATCAGGGCCTTCACGGCGTTCTGGACGGCGTGCCGGTCCTCGTTGGGAAACCACTTCGTCACGTCCCGGATGTAGAACATCTTTTTGTCGCCCCTGGATTTCTCGCGGAACGCCTCCACGACCCGCTCTTTCAGATCTTCCGCCATGGTTACCTCCATTTGAACTGCATCGACGACCGGAACGTCTCCGTGGCCATGTCAAAATCGTCGATGTGCTTATCCGTGAAGGGGATGCCCGTCAGGCTGAAAAACCGCTCCCAGCCGATGCGCTCGATCCACTCGCCGACCCGCTCGTGCTTGCGGGCGCCGGCCGCGTATACCTCGATGATGTTCTTCACCGCGTCGACGACCTCCGGCCAGCGGGGCGGATTGTTGGGGAGGTAGGGAATCGCCAGCTTCGAAAACATGGGAGCGCTTCGGGCGTTGGAGACCTTTCCGCCCACCCAGATGGAGATGCCGTCGTTGTCCGGATCGGCGATCGGCATGGCCGGGCAGACGGTGTAACAGTTCCCGCAGTACATGCACTTGTCGTTGTTGATCGTGACGGTCTTGTTCTTCATGTCCCCGCGGATGGCGCCGGTAGGGCAGGAGGCGACCGTTGTCGGGATTTCGCAGACGTTGGGGACCCGGGAATTGTCGGGCTTCGGAACCGTGCGGTGAATCCCGAGGATGGCGATGTCCGAGCAGTGGACGGCGCCGCACATGTTGAGGCAGCACGCCAGGGCGATCCGGACATGGGCGGGCAGCGTCATGGTGACGAAGTACTCGTGGATCTCGTCCATCAGTGCCTTGACGGGACCGGAGGCGTCCGTGGCCGGCGTGTGGCAGTGAACCCAGCCCTGGGTGTGAACGATGTTCGAGATGGAGTGCCCCGTCCCGCCGACGGAATAATTCATGCGGTTGAGCTCCAGGAGGAGCGGTTCCACCTTCGTCTGGTCGGATACCAGGAACTCGATGTTGTGGCGGCTTGTGAAGCGCAGGTAGCCGTCGCAGTAGCTGTCGGCGATTTCACAGATCTCCCGGAGGGTGTCCGTCGAGAGAAGGCGCGGCGAACCGGCGCGGACCGTGTAGAGCGCCTCTCCTGATTCTCCGACGTGCATGAGAACGCCGGGCTTCAGGATTTCGTGGTACAGCCATTTCCCGTAGTTCCTCCGAACGACGGGAGGAAGCATGGTTTTGTAGTCGGGGGGGCCGATATCGGTAGCCATCTCACTTCACCTCCTGCTGAATGTCTTCGGGCCAGAAGAAGACATAGGGATTCGTTCTCGGGGCCTTGACCATCTGCGGCGCCGCGGGGATGTCGATCGCCCGGAGGAACGTCCGCATGCCGAGCCTCTTGATCAGCTCGCCCAGGCGCTCTCGGGAGCGGCCGTTGTCGCACCACCAGTCCTGGATGCGGAGGATCAGGTCCTTGATCTCTCCATAGGGTGGTTCCAGCTTCATGAACGGCACGAGGACCCAGGACAGGAGCGCCCCTTCCACGATGGGGGCCTTGCCGCCGACGAGGATGGTGGCACCCTGCTCTTCCCCGGGGCGCAGGGCTTTGGGCATCAGGTTGATGCAGTGCATGCACCGCGTGCAGTCCTCGTTGAAAATCTTGAGCTGCCGGCCGTCCCACTCCATGCAGCGCGTGGGACACAGGTCACAGACCTCCCTCTGGATGTTGAGGCCCGACGAGGCGTACGCCTCCACTTCCGCCGGATCGATCCGGATGTCGCCCTTCCACGTGCCGATGACGGAAAAGTCGGCCCGGGCGATGGAGGCCACGCAGTCGTTGGGACAGGCGGAGATCTTGATCTTGAACTTGTAGGGGAACATGGGCCGGTGAATCTCGTCCTGGAAATTCATTGTCAGGTGGTGGCAGAGATCCAGGCTGTCGACGCAGGCCCATTCGCAGCGCCCGGGACCGACGCAGCAGCTCGGCGTCCGGAGTGCCGACCCGGAGCCGCCCAGGTCGAACCCGGCCTCCGACAGGTCGTCAAAACAGGTCTGCAGGTGATCGGTCGTCGTTCCCAGCAGGATGGCGTCCCCCGTGGAGCCATGCATGTTCGTGAGACCGCTGCCGTGCTTGTCCCAGATGTCGCACAGGCTGCGCAGGGCGTCGGTTTTGTAGAACCATCCGGACGGATGGTTCACCCGGATGGTATGAAAGGCCTGGACGTTCGGAAAGAGGTCGGGACGGTCCGAATACCGGCCGATGACGCCGGAACCGTAGCCCTTGACACCGACAATGCCCCCGTGTTTCCAGTGACCGATCCGGTCCTTGTAGGAAAGCTCCAGTTGGTGGAGGAGGTCCTTCGCCATGGGGCTCTTTTCAGCCGCCTTCTTGATTTCCGTGACGAAACTGGGCCACTTTCCCTTTTCCAGTTCATCCAGAAGGGGTGTTTCAGATTTTGCCATTTCTCTTTCTCCTTGACGCTAAAGGGTTGGGGTCGCTCATCCTGTCAACGGGCGCCGGATGCAGGCGCAGCCCGTCGATGAAACGCTCCACCGCTTCCATGTAAATGCTTTCATGATCGGCATGGGCCAGGATCGTTTTCTGCAGTTTCTTGAAGTGAAGCATGCCGTGAAGGGTACCCCACAGAATGATCGCCTGCCGTCTCGGATCCACATCCTGGAACAGGCCCGCCCGTATTCCTTCCTCCACGGCCTCGGCCAGGATGGAGATGCTCTGGGTCCCCTGACCGTCGACCCGCGATTTCAGGTCCTGGGAAAAGATCGTTTCCGGGGAGGTCAGGAAGTAGTTGATGATTTCGAAATAGTTGCTGTGCTCTTTGCTGAACCGGAGGTAGGCTGCACCGATGGCCCGGATCTTTTCCTCCGTTGCGGACGCTGCCTCGCTGGCCTCCCGAATCATCCCGGTCAGGATTTCCAGGCCCTCGAGTTGAAGCGTCGCGTAGAGGTCTTCCTTGCTGTCGTAGTAGAAATAGATGGTGCCGACGCTCAGCTCCGCCCGCTTGGCGATCTGGTTGATCGTCGTCGCGTTGAGACCCTTTTCGAAGAGCAGCGCCCTGGCCGTATCCAGGATGTCGTTTTTTCGCTGCTCCCGTTCCCTTTCCCGTCTTTCCTTCGCTCCCATGGCGTATTCAGTTCCCTCGCCTTTCCATAATTTGTTGCATGCCGGCCGCCCTCATGATAATCGCGGCGGCCTGATAGAAAATACTTGGAGGCAGGTTCGCCTTTTCGTCATGCCCACGCAGTTCAAACTGATTTACGGATACGTCCACTGCCGGGGACGGACAAGCTATACCGCCGGATATGTCGATACGGCGGAGGAGGCCGAGGTCTGGGTGCGGCAGCACGAATCCGGGACAGCGCCCGCCATGAAGATACCGCCCGGCGATCCCGTCCGCTCCTGCCTCGCCGCCCACTGTCCGTTCAAGCGACAGAAACCGTGGTTTTCCTATCTCGTTCATTCCGAATGATCCCGACGGCTGTACTTCAACAGCCTGTCAGAATTCCTCCCCGATCTTCAGCAGCACCTTGAGGGCAAGTCCGGTGTCGATCCGGTCCCGGTAAACCTCGGGCAGACGCTCCAGCGGCTCGTAATCGGAAATGAGCGGCCTGGCATCCAGAACGCCCGAGGCCATCCACTCCAGGCACTGCCTGTTCTCCTCGTGGGTATTGGAAATGGACGCCGTGAGGCGGATCTCCCTCAGGTTGATCCTGTAGGGGCCGGGAATCTCGAAGGGCCGGAACATCATGCTCACGATGCAGATTTCGCCGCAGTCGGCCGCCAGATCGACGGCACGGCTCACGTTGGACGGAACGCCCGAGCATTCGAACACCTTCCGGAACCCGCCCGCCGCCAGATCCATGACCTGATGGTCCAGTTCCTTCTCCGCGGGATCAAGGGCGTGATCGGCGCCGTAAGCCAATGCGATTCGTCTTTTTGCCTCGATCGGCTCGAAGAGGACCACGGGGCCGTATCCGAGGATCTTGAGGAGCCGGACCGCGCACAGGCCGATGGGTCCACCCCCCATCACCAGGGCAGCCCCTGTCTCCTCCGACGTGCAGCGGATGCCATGAAGGGCCGCGGCAAACGCCTCCGCCAGGGCGGCATTGCGGGAATCGACGCCGTCGGGAACGGGAATCAGCATCTGGGGATACACCTTGACGTACTCGGCAAAGCCGCCCGGGAGATCGCCGATCCCCGTGGTCCGGCGGTGGACCCTGCAGAGCTGCTGTTTACCCTTCAGGCAGTTGGTGCAGGCGCCGCAATAGGTGGGACGGATGCACACCCGCGTTCCGACGGGAAGTCCCTCGGCAGCGGAGCCTTTTTCCACCACGACGCCGCTGATTTCATGGCCCAGGATATACCCGTCGGCGAGAAGTCCCCCCGCCACGAGGGAATGATCGGATCCGCAGAACCCGGTGTTGGCCACCCGGACCAGGACCTCGTCGTCTGCCACCCGGTAATCCGGAACCTCCTCTAAAACCAGACCTCTCCCGGTACGAAATACGACCGCTTTCATAAATCACTCCTGCTCCTGCACGGCAAAGTTCGGATCATGCCTGCACCTCAGCCCTCCATCTCCAGTTCGACCTTTTCGACCTTCGCGAGATCCTTCTCGTAATAAAGAGACCCCAGGTAAAACAGGACGGCGGAAAAAACGAGGAAGGCCGGAAGTACCGAGATGGCCGCCTTGATCCCGTATGCATCGGAGATCGCTCCCAGGACCATGGGCGCCGTGAAGGCCCCGAGGGCGTTCTGGAAGATAACACAGACGGCATAGGATATGGCCCGGAGCCCCGGGTGGATGACTTCCTGGGTCACCGTGATGGCGGCCGGCGCGAAGGCAACGATGAGCACGCCCATGAGCAGCAGGGCAGCGTACTGCGCCCGGCCCTCCAGGAATGTGATGGCGATGAACAGCGTGATGGCGGTGAGGATCGTTGAGATGGCCGGGAAGAGCAGCCGGGCACTGACCTTCTTCTTGAACCAGACATCGGCAATCCAGCCGCCGACGGGTCCGCCGATGATGGCCAGCATCATGATGAGGCCCGTCTTCATCCCCGCCTGGCTCATGGGTATATTTTCGATCCGATGGTAATACGTGGGCAGCCACGTGATGATGGATGTCGTCGCGAAGATGACGCCCGAGAACCCGATGTTGGTCAGCATCAGGGAAGGTGTACGAATGAAGTCCCGGAAGATGTCCATTTTGCTCATGGTGACCTTCGCGGTTTCGATGCCTCCCTTTTTAACGGTCTTGACCAGTTCGACTGTCTTGTAGTCCCTGATGAAAAAGAAAAGGATGGCCACGATGGCGCCGGGGATGGCCACGATGCCGAAGGCATGGCGCCAGCCCCAGGTCTCGGCGATGATCCCGCCGAGGCCGATGCCGATGGCGCTGCCGAGAGGAATGGAGGCATTCCACATGCCCACCATGCGGGACCTCTTCTCGGCAGGGAAAAGCCCCGACAGCATTGCCGTGCCGCCGGGGGCGAAACCGGCCTCGCCGATGCCGATGCCTGTCCGGGCGATGAGGAGCGCCGGGAAGCTCTTGGTGAAGGCGCAGGCCGCTGTGGCGAAGCTCCAGAGAAGCGCCATGATGCCGATGGTTTTTTTGCGGCTCCAGCGGTCCACCAGAATGGAGGCGGGAATGGTCAGCGTCACGATTGCCCCGAAGACGACGGAGACGAGCATTCCGCACTGGGTGTCCGTCAATCCCCACTCCTTCTGGATAAAGGGGAAAAGGGACGTCACGATGACGCGGTCGATATAGTTGAAAAGATACAGCAGGAACAGCAGGGTGAACAGGTAGTACGAGTAACCCTTGGACAGCTTGTATTCCTTTGGTCCCGTCATTTCCGCCATGGCAGCTTTCCTCCCGTTCTTTCCGGGCGACCCGGAATCATCCCCTCACCCCGATTTTCAAATTCAGAATCGTCAACTGCTCTTGTACCCTCCGAGATTGGCCAGGGCCACACTCCCGGGACTGATCACCGACGGATCGACCTTGACGTTCACGCAGGCCGTTTTCCCGGAGGCAAAGGCGGCCTCCAGGGCCGGACGGATGTCTTCGGGCCGCTCGACGCAGATCCCGAAGCCGCCCAGGGCTTCAACCATCTTGTGGTAATCGACCCATCCCAGCTCCGTGCCGTTGGGTATGTGGTGCCCCATGCGCAGCTGCTGGCTGTGCATGATCATGCCCCAGGCCTGGTCGTTGCCGATGACGACGACGATGGGCAGCTTCTTTCGGATGGCCGTATGGAACTCCATGAAGTTGAACCCGGCGGAGCCGTCGCCCATGATAACCAGGACACGCTTGTCCGGGTTTCGAAGCTTGGCCGCATTGCCGAAAGGAATGCCCACGGCGAGGCATCCGTACAGGCCGTAATCGAGATAGGTTCCGCCCCTGCGGACGGTGCGGGTCATGCCCATCCAGGTGGATGTGTCGCCGCCGTCGGCGACCACGATGTCGTCTTCGCGGTCCATGAAGGCATTGATTTCCCGGGCCAGGCGCATGGGATGAATCGGAAGGGTCTCCGCTTCCCACATCGACCGGGCCTGCTCCTTCCCGTCCGCGTCGGCCTTGCGGACGGTCTCCACCCAGGCCGCGTTCCGCTCTCGCAGGGCGGCACCGATTCCCCCGTTCTCGACGACGGAGTTCATCTCCGCCAGGAAGGCCCTGACATCGCTGACAATACCGAGATCGACGGAGCGGTTGCGCCCGATCTCGTCCGGCGCGATGTCCACCTGGATGAACCTGGCAGTGGGCGGGAAGATTTCACCGAAGATGTAAAAGAGGCTGAGCCGGCCGCCCAGGAAGAGCACGCAGTCGGTGCTCATCAGGGATAGCATCGCCGCGCCGGGACGGATGGCCAGGGAGGACTCGAAACACAGCGGGTGGGTGTCGGGAATGACGCCCCGCCCTGCCGCCATTGTGAAGACCGGAATCCCCGTATTTTCGACGAAGGCGGTCAGCTCCTTCCCCGCATCGGCATACCAGACGCCGCTTCCGGCAATGATGACGGGGCTCTTGGCCGCCTTGAGCATCTCGACCGCTTTCGCCGCATTTTCCCGGTCGACGGGGGCGGATGACAGAGAGGTCCTGACTTTCTTGACCTTCGCCATATCCACCTGCGCGTTCAGGATGTCGCAGGGAAGCTCCAGATAGACCGGGCCGGGCCGGCCGCTCATGGCCGCGCGGAACGCCATGTCGATGAACTCGGGAATCCGTTCGGGAACCTGGCAGACGAATGCCTTCTTCACCATCGGTGCGATCACGGGAAGCTGGCTCATGTCCTGCAGGTCCAGCTTCTCGACGCTCTCGAGGCCGACGCAACCGGCAATCAGAATGACCGGGGCGTTGGAAAGCCTGGCGCTGGCTATGCCGGAAAGGGCGTTCGTGAACCCCGGACCGGCCGTTACCATGGCCACCGCCGGTTTCCGGGTCATGCGTGCCCATGCCTCGGCCATGAAAACCGCCGCCTGTTCATGCCGCGTGTCGAAGAGGGTGATTTTCGAGTTTTCCAGGTACTGGTAGATGGGTGTGATGTGTCCGCCGCTGAGGGAAAAGATGTATTCTACGTCCCTGTCGATCAACGACTCCGCCGCCAATTGGCCGCCGATGATTTTACTCATGCTGTGTCCTCCATCAAGGTATTGAACATGCATCCTCCGGTCGCCGTCTCTCCGTGAACGCTGAGAAGGCGTGGGATGCACCGTTGTCTGTTTTTTGAGCCGGCGATGGTTCTCATAATTCCATGCACTGGCCGCCGTCGAGATTGATGGCCTGGCCCGTGATATACCGCGATGCGTCCGAGGCCAGGTACGCCACCAGGTCACCGGCGTCGGCCGGAAGGCCGATGAAGCCCAGGGGGATCGTTGTGCACATCTCCTTTTCCCGTTCTTCGATCGTCGTGTTAAAGAACTTTGCTTCCAGACCGAAACGCCATTTCTCCAGATCCGTAGCGATCTGCCCCGGGCAGATGGCATTGACGCGGATCCCAAGACCCCCCAGTTCCTTGGCCATGGTCTTGGTCAGCATGATGACGCCCGCCTTCGCAACGGCATAGGCGCTGTTGAATAGGGGTGGGACTTTGCCGGCTCGGGACGCCGTATTGACGATCGAGCCCGGTTTTCCCGTCATCATGGGAAGGACGGCCCTGGACATGCGAAATACAGAGAACAGATTGACATCGATTGTCCGGATCCAGGCTTCTTCGTCATAGCTCAGGACGGTGTTAGGAACCCCGAAGGAGGCTCCGGCGTTGTTGCAGAGGATGTCGATGTGATCGAAGCTTCCGCTCACGTGCTTGACAAAGGCGGCGATGGATGCACTATCCATGACATCCACGGCCGCGGCTGTCGTTTTCACTCCATATGCTTCAGAGAGCAGGGCGGCGATGGCCTCCATTTCGTCGCTCGTCGCCGTTTTGAGCGGTTCATCGGGATGGACGGGCTTCCCCAGGTCGGCGATGACCACGTTCGCACCGCAGGAAGCAAGCTTCGAAGCGATGGCATATCCGATGCCCGTCTTTTTTCCTGCACCGGTGACAATTGCTGTTTTGTCTTTCAAATCCGTATACATGACTGACCTCCATGGGTGGAAGGAAATGCTGCGGCTATGCACCGTTCGAATTTTGAATACCGTTCAATTGCGTCCCTGTCAAGATTTTTTCATCCGTCGTGCAGAAAGAATTCATCCTATTTCCTCGGCAACCGAGTCTGGAACGATGACACCGTTCACAACCGGTCAGGCTGCCTTTCCTTTATCTTGCCTATCCGTCTGACGGTACGCTGCTCTGGGTCTTCCGGTGTGTCGCCCCTACATCCGGCCGAATATCGTCACTTTCCCGCTATATGCATGGAATCCACACAGCCGTCGATTCACTGGAATGTCAAATCGTTTCATCTCTCAGCCAATTCATGTCATGGAATCAGCATTCATAGGTTCTTCACCAATTTTCCCTTGACAATCATGGTTGACAAAGTTAAGTGTTAACCGTCTCTTTCCTGATTCAAAAAAGTTTCTAACTCCATACAAATCAAAGAAATTCAAACGACGAAAGGGGGGATCCGATCGCCGGGAATGAAGTGCTGCAATTTGTTCATTCAGGAGTGGCCATTCATTTTTTTAACGCAGTAGATCGGGGGTCTTTTTTGATCTACATTGAAAAAGGAGGAACATTTCAATATGGCCCAGCAGAAAATCGCGAACAAAGAGAAAGTATGGATGCCAACCCCGGTACAGCAGAAAATCAAGAACAAAACCATTACCGCGAAACAGTGGGCAGACATGGTCAAGCCCGGAGACTGGATCAATCGTGGCGGCCCCGGATCGGACACGCTTCCGACGATGGAGGCCCTGGCGGCCCGGTTAGGCGACGGCCCTGGAGACCTCAAGAACATCGAGATCTGGAACCAGGCGATCATGTGCGGCAACAATTTCTGCGCCGCAGCTGATATGGAGGGGAAGTACCATGTCCTTCACGAGGCCTTCATTCTTCCCACCACCCGCGGTCTCATGAACAAGGGTTACAAAGCCGTCGACTGGAAGCACTGGGGATGGGCACTGGGGATGGATGCCGAATATGCCCGTTTCTACCGCAAGAACAGGGCGGAACGTGCCATGGACTGGGGTGTCCAGGCCTGCGCCGTGCCTGAGGCCGGATATGTGAACGCCAGCTACGGCGTGAACAACTTCATGATCGTCGCCAAGTCCTGCAAGAAGTTCGTCTGCGAAATCCGCTCCGATTACGCCTGGTGCGAGGGGGGAAGGGGTATGTTCCTCCCCGTTGACGAGGTCGACTACTTCGTCGAGGTGGACGTGGACAACGAGAAGTACCAGTGGCCCTACATCGCCGAAAAGAACATCAAACCGGACGACGTCCAGACGGCCATCGCCAACAACTGCCTTTCGATCATGAGGGATGGTGACTGCATCCAGGTGGGCATCGGTACCCTCCCCACGGCCGTCGTCATTGGCCTGGCCAAGTCCAACCTGAGACACATCGGCGTCCACAGCGAGATGATCGGCGAGTACGCCTTTACGCTCTACGAGGCGGGCGTCGTCGACAACTCCCGGAAGAATATCGATAGGGGAAGATGCGGTTGGGCTTACATCATGCCCGTCGACACGCCCCGCTACTACGAGTGGCTGCACCGCAGCCCCCTCTTCGCTGGATTCGACATCGGCTATACGAATAACGTCGTGACGCTCTCCCAGCTGGACAACATGGTGACCGTCAACAATTTCGCCCAGATGGACCTCCGGGGGCAGGACGCGGCAGGGAACGTCGGCGGCCGGCCCATCTCCTCGACGGGCGGCCAGTTCCAGTTCACGCTCGGGGCCACCATGGCCAAGGGCGGCCGGGCCATCATTGCGGCTACATCCAGGGACGCGAAGGGCCGGTCACGCTTCGTCCCCATGCTGGATCCCGGAAGTGTCGTGACTGTTCCCGACCAGCTCGTCTCCTGGATCTGCACGGAGTACGGCATCGTCAACATCCAGGGCTGCACGGACGCCGAGAAGGCAAAGAAGATCATCTCTATCGCCCACCCGGATGACCGCGAGGAGCTGGCCAAGGCGGCCGTGGAAAAGCTGAACATCAAGCTGAACCACTGGATGTTCCAGAACGCGCCGGATCGCCGTTTCCCAACGTCGGACGTGCTGAAGGATCACAAGTACGGGTACATGGACCTCGAGGTCAAACCGAGGGAGATCGCCAAGATCAACGATTGATCTGAATTGACAGAACAAGGATGAGCAAGAGGCAGGGTGTCCGCACCCTGCCTCTTTTTATTCGCGTTCACGATTCGTCGCAATCGGGATAGGGGCGGTCAGGATCCCTGACCGTTCCCCTCCCACACCACCCGGCATGCGGGTCTGCGCCGGGTGGTTCGAGTCGTTGAGGTCATGAGAGCCGGGGTACACCGAGGCGGTCGAAGTAGGCGATCGGCATCGCTCGATTCAACGCTCGGCTGCTGTTGCGCCACCAGCGCCGGCTATTCACGGCGACCTTGCCGGCATACGCTTCCGAAGCGCCCATCTTCCTTAATTCCCGGTACATCGTGCCCCGGTGCCAGTGGTTACCAGCCAGTGCCCGTGGTTACTCCCGTTCAGGAAGAAAGAGATAAAACAACTAGTAAGATAATTTTAAGGGAATATAATTTCGTATAAAATAATAAGCCAGTTTTACAACTTCAGAAGTGAAGTCGCGAACGGCCTTCTCATTCGACCACCAATGATCAAGTTGATATTCATTGAAGCAAGCAGAAGGAAAGATCTTGATCTGTAATGGAATACCTACATGTTGGTATACAAGAAAGCTCCGCCGAGTATGAAAACCTTTGGATAGCAGAATAGCACTTCTCACATGATCTTGAGAGAGAGCCTCCAATGCACCTTTCGCAGATGTTAACGTTATTGGGTCATGAATATGATTTACAATGATTTTTATATCAGTTTCTTTTAGTCCCAAAGTTTCCAGTTCTTTTTTGACGAGATTGGGATAATCTTCGTTAAGACCAAAAGGTCTGTGGAAGGGGGTAATTAAATGCAAGATAACGACAATCCGTTTGACTTTTTGCGATAAGATTAATTTTATACCGCTTTGCACAACTCCCCTATCAAGGAATTCACTGCCTTCCAGAATGGCGACATCAGCAACATAATTACCATCGGGTGCCATAAATATTCCACATGCATCCAGAATTGTCGCTCGTATTAAAAAAAGAAGAAGACCAACTAACAATAAAGAGAGAATAATCCCTCCCAGAAGCCATTTAGTCTTATTTACCATATCTTACTCCATTCGAAGTAGTAGGTAACTTGATCTAGAGATTTCTCTACGATCAGACACATTCTCTTTTCGTTTGAAATAAAAAATCAACAAACATTATTGCTTATCCGCAGAAGTGCTTGATTGAGAGGAAAAATTAGAAGAACAGCATCACAAGAAGTAATCTTCTTTAGTTCGATTCTTTGCGGATCATGAAGACTTTCACATCAGTTACAGCCACGAGTCCGTAGTAACCGCTTGGTAATCAAGGGTCCGGATTACGGGAGGAAATGGTAAATAATGGTCTGGCATGAACCTTTTTTTCTGCATAATAATGAATCTCTATTTCTGGCTGGCCATACGATTGCTCAATATCGACACTCACATCATACTTCGGCTGTGTCAGATTTCTTTACATACCAGCGGATTATCTTCAGGCAAAAACTTTTTGGGCCTCATGATCAGGGAAATCCGGGTAAATCGGCAACAATCTATAATTAAGTTGTTTCAACAACAGAAAATATCTTAGAAAAAATTGATCATTATTTTGATTGACTTGCAAAAACCGAAGTGGCGTGATCCCTCGATAGGTGCCTTAGTTCCATAGGAAAGTAGTCTAACTCATTCTCTGGGAAATAATCCTGGAAGGGGATATCAACTTGCTATCCACGCTTCGTCAATCTTCCATATGTGGTTGCATCAACCGCTAGTACTCTCTTCCTGGCAAGATTGCTGTCCCGTTATAGCCACCGATTGTGCCGCCCTCACCAAACCTTATCCAATATTTGCTTTTCCCTGTTCATGTTTCTATATGCCTTAGTCTGTAATGCCTTCATATTGGATGATCACCTTTGCTTTTTTCCTGTGCCATCTTGGTATGGGCGCGTTTGAGATTGTCACGGTCCCTTATCGTCGTTGTTAATGGTCATATCTCCGGTAGCACATACAGAGGTTAACATCAAGACTGCTATGATAATAGTACATCTCATATGACCCTCCCTTCACCCGTTAAGATTGACCAGTGGATGGTATATCCAATATTAAAATAGGGTGCTTACCACCACTTGATGTTTTCAAATATTAAGACGACGGCAAACAATACAATATTCAATATTATTGAAATAATTATGAAAGCCGATATCAATGATTTCCAATCAAAATATTTATTATATTGTTCAAATATTGCTGGGAATAATGCTTTGACTATGAATTCTAGCCCATTATAGCAAATGCTCCCTGTGCAATGGTGAAGAAAGGGCAGTATTAATAACAATAAAAATAGACATCCAAAGAATATCCCGATAATAACAGTAATTATATTTTTATTATTTTTCGCTGTTCTTGTCATTAACTCCTCTTCAACCTTGCAATTGGTGACCTTCCCCAGAACCAGTTATCATACTTAGAGCAAGATTTCTTTTCCTGGCATTTGGCTGCAATAACAATGCACCGGTTTTGAAGGGGGGAGACCAACCAAGTTTTTCACATAAAAAACAAATTTGTACGAGAATGTAAAGAAATTTTTTTAGTAACATATTACTAGGCGGAGCACATGAATGGCGGATGGCGATACTCCGGGGCAGATTACTTTTTCAGTAGTCTGTGCTGTGACTCGATGGGAGACTTCACGTGGACTTTCGCAAATATTTTTTGGTATGACCTGCTCCAAAAAGATGTACCATATTCAGAGTTAGTTTTCTGCATATAATAAGCCCTCCTTTTACCTATTAGTCCTCAAAAGCGCGTGATAATGAAGGGGGAAGATTACAAAAGGAAAGGGTGGAACAACGCCTGTCGGAAATCTTTACAGTTTATCAATGAATCTCTCTTTCAGTCTATCCCTACGGTTCCTCAATATTGATATGCTGATTTATCCTGGGAAAAGACAGAATTCTTTGCATTTCTTTGCATACGGACGGATTACAGCACTGGGGAAAGTGTTGGTATTGGGATCAAGAAAATCCGTGCAAGTCGGTAACCATCTATAACCATAGATTATTGGACGGGAGGAGTGGCTTTGGGGAGGGTTGATCAGGTTAGAATCACGGCGGCTGCTTCTACCTGCGTCGGAATATTTTACACTTGTGATTGCATCGGTAATCATCGGAAGTGCATGCACATTGAGGGACGCTAGATCTACCCGATACAGCAAACGATTTTAACGGTCCTCCTATGCGCGTCATGCCGGGCATGGAACTTGCCATATTGTTCATATTGAGGAAGTGCACATTGGTAAATCATCTGACATGATGTAACTTGAGTCGAGGATATGAAGAGTTTCAAAAAAAGAATTTTGCTGGGGATTGTCCTAACACTGTTTGCTTTGATGGGCATGGCAGTAATTAGCTCGGCGGCAACGATAACGTTACCTGACCCAACTCAGAGTTACCCTGATGGTACTCAAGGTTTATTTGGACAGAATTACGTCGCTTGGGCACATGATGACTTTTGGTCATTTTCGGCTCAGCTGATATATGCAAATCAGAAAAACAATGCGTCAACATATTTTCCTGTATCTACATACGGTAGCTACCATATTGTCACAGGAACCGGCACCCTGGGAATAATAGTCCAGAACCAAAATGGAATGAGCAATGGTGCGCTTTTGCCAAACGCTGTGAAGGAGACGGGAGGTATTTCAGAATTTCATGATGTTTGGGGACTAGGCGGGCTCCCTGTACCGACTACTACGAACAGCATGGCCATTACTTACCCAACCAATAACGTAGCCGCTACGGTGGGTGAAATTTTGACTTTCATTAACCCGACTAATGCCGACAACGAGAACATCCCTGTTTTCGGACTTGATCTACAGAACGCTGGAAGCGTCCCTATACAGTTTTCAGGTCAAGTATATCTTGTGGATCCAACTACGGGGAAAGTATATGTGGATGCTAATGGAGTGACGGCCTTATGGGCATTTGATACAATCGCCCAAGGTACCGGCATCGACACCCAAGGGGGGGCTGTACGAGATTCAGCTGATGCTGATTGGCCTGGATTCAGTCAAAATGGCACTTATGATCCAACTGCCTATGGAGACGCCATAGCTTTCGCGGGTGGTGGCCATGTCGATTACCTTGCGTATGCACCG
The DNA here is from genome assembly GCA_013177825.1 of Syntrophaceae bacterium. Taxonomy (NCBI): domain Bacteria; kingdom Pseudomonadati; phylum Thermodesulfobacteriota; class Syntrophia; order Syntrophales; family Syntrophaceae; species Syntrophaceae bacterium. The sequence continues at coordinate 2,218 of JABLXX010000014.1, read as the reverse complement.
ACGATGGATCTTAGCAAATACCCCAGTAACTTAATCTTTGTTACAGATTTTACTGTAATAGATACCAATAACAAGGCAGGCAACACAGAAGTCTTTATTCTGGGGGATGTCGTAACACGAGTCCCCGAACCCTCCACCTTACTGCTTTTGGGCCTTGGCTTGATTGGACTGGCATATGTAGGACTGAGGAGGAATTTTGAGAAGTAACCTCACGGATTTTATAAACGTGGTTCTTACCATTGAAGGAGAAGGCAGGGTCAGAAATGGTCCTGCTTTTTTTTCTCGATTTATCAGTGAAGTCCTGAATTGTTTGAGCAAAATATATTTAACGAGTACAGGATGTTATGCTACCTGGCCGTCAAAACATCCTCTGCAAACTGACCTTTATCTCACAGAAGATTATGCAACCATATTATATTTATTGACTTATTCTGGAGAGAAAGAATAAAATGACGATTATGCCATTGATATCATATATGCAGTGTGGTCGGTTTAGGAAGGGAGGGATAATATGACGATCGAGATGGAGAAAGGCATTACAGTCTGCTTCCAAATCACTTTAGAAATCAGTAATGCCTTGGATAAGATTGCCAAGTATGAAAAACGGAGTGTCTCCGAAGTTGTCGGTCTTATCATCGACCATTATCTTAAGGAAAATAAAGAGTTTCAAGGGATCAAACAGAATCGCCGCCGGTTTGAAAGGAAGAAAGTTGATCTACCGGCTTATATTGGCGATCCCCGGTGGCAGCGAAGCGATTTTGAAGCAATCACCATTATGGACATCTCCATAGGCGGGATAAGATTCTCCATTCCCAAAGGGACGAAACTGGAAATCCAGAGGAATAGCGATAGCGACACCGAAAAGTTCAGCATCATCTTCCGCTTACCTAACTATTATTGGCCAATCAACGTGGAAATCGCACCTCAACGGGTAATTGAATCCTCTGAGGAGTTTCAAGTTGGAGCTGCTCTGGTAAATCCAGACTTTCACGCATATTCGGCTTTGCAAAAGTATATGATTTAAATAACGCTTCGGCAGATTTTCATATCTATGGTTCATACCGCGAGAGGGAAAGGCAGGATCAGAAATGGACCTGCCTTTCTTCATCAGATCAATGGAACAGTCCATTACATCACCTATCCCATTACCGACAATAGAACTCCTGCATGGTGACATGCGTAATCCAAGTCATGGCGGATGGCATCGGCCAGAGCGACAGGATGGTGTCGTCCGTGAGTCTGCATCCTGGACAGAATGGCGGGAAGCGGGTGTTCTTGATGGGCCCGGCGTTCGTACACAAACCCGATGCTGTCTCCGTGATGTTTCCGCGCATTGCAGTCCTCCGCGAAAGACATTCGCAGAAATCCTGCCGCGGGTGTGGTACATTATTCGCAGCAGTTCACCTTCGTAATATCGAAATTAATGAGGATTAATTGAAGGGAGAGGTATCATGAAAAATGAGATATCTTTTCATATAATCATATTTTTTGTTGTTTCATTTGTATTCTATGCTACAAATGATTTTGTCTATTGTGAAAATTTACATATAGTTGGGACTAATGAAGATGGCGTAACATACTATGACAAAGATTCAATACATATTACAAAGAGAGATAATGTAAGTGTATGGGTAACTCAGATGTATTCCAAAAAGTATAGTGAAGACATGGGTAACTCATTATTGATAGACAGGACTTACAGAAAACCTTATAGTAAAATGTCATTGATAGAAATTAATTGCAAAGAAAGAAGTTATCGGACTATAAAATATATAATATTCGATGTGTTTGAAAACATATTATTACTTCACAATAACAAAAGCGATATTCCCACAATTGATATTATTCCTTATAGTGTGATGGATAAATTGCGTGTTTCTTTGTGTAAATGAAAGTAGCATCGAGAGTGTCAGGTAATTTGTGTAAATGACCCTTCCACATTTTCAGCAGGGGGATCACGACTGTACTTCAATATGGCTCTGCTCCGAGAATAGGACTTGGATCAAGCCATTGACCTTGTGGAGGCAATCTAAAACCCCGGTAGGCACTGCCATAATAAAAGCGAAAGATTCTTGACACTACCGATTCAGATGAGCCGTCACTCTCCGGTAACCGGAAGTAACCCGGTGATTGACAATCTCCCGGATCAGGACGAGGTAAAAGTCATCCTCGGCTCTCCGGTAATGTCGCCTTCGCGGCCTGGTTCCTTCCTGGCACT
>JABLXX010000013.1 GCA_013177825.1 Syntrophaceae bacterium | reverse complement strand
CACCGGCAGTCCCTTTAGAGTGCCCAACTGAATGATGGCAACTAAAGGCAAGGGTTGCGCTCGTTGCGGGACTTAACCCAACATCTCACGACACGAGCTGACGACAGCCATGCAGCACCTGTCTCCGAGTTCCCCGAAAGGCACCCCTCTGTTTCCAGAGGGTTCTCGGGATGTCAAGCCCAGGTAAGGTTCTTCGCGTTGCATCGAATTAAACCACATGCTCCACCGCTTGTGCGGGCCCCCGTCAATTCCTTTGAGTTTTAAACTTGCGTCCGTACTCCCCAGGCGGTTCACTTAATGCGTTAGCTTCGGCACTGAGGGGGTCAATACCCCCAACACCTAGTGAACATCGTTTACAGCGTGGACTACCAGGGTATCTAATCCTGTTTGCTCCCCACGCTTTCGCGTCTCAGCGTCAGTATTGGGCCAGAAAGCCGCCTTCGCCACCGGTGTTCCTCCTGATATCTACGAATTTCACCTCTACACCAGGAATTCCGCTTTCCTCTCCCGTACTCAAGCAAGGCAGTTTCAAGTGCACTTCCTGGGTTGAGCCCAGGGCTTTCACACCTGACTTACCAAGCCGCCTACACGCGCTTTACGCCCAATGATTCCGAACAACGCTTGCACCCCCCGTATTACCGCGGCTGCTGGCACGGAGTTAGCCGGTGCTTCCTCTGATGGTACCGTCAAGGATGAAGGCTATTAACCCGCACCCATTTCTTTCCATCCGACAGAGCTTTACGACCCGAAGGCCTTCCTCACTCACGCGGCGTTGCTGCGTCAGGGTTGCCCCCATTGCGCAAGATTCCTCACTGCTGCCTCCCGTAGGAGTCTGGACCGTGTCTCAGTTCCAGTGTGGCTGATCATCCTCTCAGACCAGCTACCCATCGTCGCCTTGGTAGGCCATTACCCTACCAACCAGCTAATGGGACGCGGGCTCATCCTTCAGCGAAAGCTTGCAAGCAGAGGCTATCTTTGACGACCGGACCACAGCCCGGCCGTATTATTCGGTATTAGCCCACCTTTCGATGAGTTATTCCCAACTGAAGGGTAGATTACCCACGCGTTACTCACCCGTGCGCCACTCTACTCAGGTCCCGAAGGACCCTTTCTCGTTCGACTTGCATGTGTTAGGCACGCCGCCAGCGTTAGTTCTGAGCCAGGATCAAACTCTCCAGTTTGAATCCTTATAGGGAGATTGCTCTCCCCTGTTGTTTCTCAAAGCAGAGAACCCGCAAATCAATTACCCCACTATTCAATTGTGAAAGAACGAACTGGAAACGAGCCACGCTATTTACTTCAGAGACCGTTTCCTGTCAAGAACTTTTTAAAAATTTTTTCAGCCACTGAAACAGCCGAAATCGCAGAGTACATCTGGAATTTGAAGAACGGGTCCAACGATCGCTTCTTGAGTCCGAATGTCAGTGGACGCTTGAAAAAACCCGGAAGTCCTTCAACAACCTTTCCCGCGAACAGGAACGGGATAATACGCCCTCCCTCCTGCAGAGTCAAGAGAAAAGTTGTCTAGGCAGAAAGAATTCGTATGATCGCGTAACTCTTCTTCCCTCTTCTCAGCCTGATTTCGCCTCGTTCGTTGGCATCGCCGAGCCCGATCTTTTCGTCGGGGGAGCGAACAGGCCGGTCGTTTACATATCCGCCTCCCTGGGACAGGATGCGCTTGGCCTCACCCTTGGAGGCGCATAGTCCTGCGTCGTGAAAGAGGTCGAAGGCGCTGATACCGGCTTCCAGAGCTGTATGGTCCATTACGATCGTCGGAATGGCCGCCAGATCCTCCGCCGGCGCCGTCCGTGGGATCCCGCTGGACGGGAAGAGTACCGCGTCCACCGGCTTGAGCCGGAATGCCGCGGCGGAAGAGCTCCAGGCCGCAACCGCCTCTTCCGAACCATGTGTGATCTTCGTGGCCTCAAAAGCCAGCACAGCCTTTGCCATATTGAGTTGTGCGTCTGTCAGAGTCTCGGCTTGCCGAACCTCCTCCATGGGCAGGAACGTAAAGAGCGCGAGAAAGCGCGCTACATCGGCATCGTCCGCGTTCATCCAGTACTGAAAATACTCGTAGGGAGACGTCAGGGCACCATCCAGCCACACGGTTCCCTTCTCCGTCTTTCCCATCTTGTGCCCATGCGCCGTCGTCAGCAGCGGAAACGTGAGGCTTTGGGCCTGACGGCTATCCACGCGACGGATCAAATCCACGCCGGCCAGCATGTTTCCCCACTGGTCGTTGCCCCCGAATTGCATTTCGCAGCCGTAATGCTGGAAAAGATACAGGAAATCGTAGGCCTGGAGGAGCATATAGTTAAATTCTATAAAGTTCAGCCCCTTCTCCAGACGGAGCCGGTAGCTTTCCGCGGCCAGCATCTTGTTGACGCTGAAATGACGGCCGATGTCACGGAGGAACTCGATATAGTTCAGCTCCGTCAGCCAGTCCGCATTGTTGACCAGGAGGGCCTTCCCTTCTCCAAAATCGAGGTAACGGGACAGTTGAGCCCGCAGGCAGCCGGCGTTGAAATCGATCTCCTTCCGCGTGAGGACCTTGCGCATCTCCGTCTTGCCGCTGGGATCCCCGATCAGGCCCGTTCCTCCACCTACCAGGGCAATGGGCCGGTGACCGTGTCGCTGCAGATGCACCAGGGCCATAATGGGCACGAGGCTTCCCACGTGAAGGCTCGTCGCCGTAGGATCAAATCCGATATAGCCCGTGACGGGACCGCTCCCCAGGAGTTCCCGCACCTGTCCTTCGTCCGTCACCTGCTCCAGGAAGCCCCGCTCCAGGAAAACGTCATACACGTTCTTCATAATCTCTGACTCCCGACCGTCTCAGCCATCCAGGGGAAGGCTGATCCTCTCTATCTTCAGGGCCCGACCGCTCGACTCGTCGGCCTCTATGAGCACCCCCTGCAGCCGGACATCCCCCCTGGCCACGTCGAACCGGTTCGGAAGCTGCCGGAGAAATCGCTCCAGGATGGCCTCCTTCCGGGTGCCGATGACGGAATCGAAAGGCCCGGTCATTCCGGCATCGGTAAGGTAGGCAGCACCGCCTGGCCGGATTGTCTCGTCCGCCGTCTGTACGTGAGTATGCGTTCCGATCACCGCCGTGACCCTGCCGTCGAGGAACCAGCTCAGGGCCTGTTTCTCCGACGTGGCCTCGGCATGGAAATCCACAATGACGATCGGCGTTTTGTGCTTAATTTTCTCGATCTCCCGTTCCGCCGTACGGAATGGACAATCAACGGCAGGCATGAAAACCCTGCCCACGAGGTTCAGGACGCCGACGTATATCCCTCCGGAGACGGGCATGACAACGGATCCGCGACCGGGAACCCCTTCGGGATAATTGGCCGGACGAAGGAGGGTCTCATAATCATCGATGAACTCTTCCACTTCCCGCTTGTCCCAGACATGGTTCCCGGAGGTGAGGACATCGATCCGGCAGCCGTACAGTTCTTCCACGACCTCCCGCGTAACACCGAAACCGGCGGCAGCGTTTTCGCAGTTGGCGATAACGAAATCCACCGACCGTTCGGCCAGGAGCGCCGGGAGAAGATCCCGGACTGCCCGGCGACCCGGCTTGCCGACGATATCCCCGATAAACAGGATTTTCATGGCCCTCTTTTACCTTGCGTAATCCGAGACCCGGGTCTCCCGGATGACCGTCACCTTGATCTGCCCCGGATAGGTCAGATCCTTCTCGATTTTCTTGATGATGTCCCGGCAAAGCATCACAGCGTCATTATCGGAGATCTTGTCGTTCTCAACCAGGATGCGGATCTCACGGCCCGCCTGGATGGCAAAGCACCGGTCCACGCCGCTGAAGGAATTGGCAATGCCCTCCAACTCCTCCAGGCGCTTGACGTAGGTCTCCAGCATCTCCCGCCGGGCGCCGGGCCGGGCCGCCGACAGGGAGTCCGCCACCTGCACCAGGGCTCCCAGAAGGGTTGTCGTCCGGCTGTCGTCGTGATGCGTGGCAATGGCCTGGACAATGCTCGCCGATTCGCCGAACCTCCGGGCGTAATCGGCTCCGATGGCGGCATGGGTACCCTCAATCTTGTGGTCGATGGCTTTCCCTATGTCATGAAGGAGCCCCGCCCGTTTGGCCTCCTTGACATTCATTTTCAGCTCCGAGGCCATGATGCCCGTCAGGTAAGCCACTTCGACGGAGTGCTGCAGGACGTTCTGCGAGAAACTGGTGCGGTACTTCAGGCTCCCCAGGAGGGTGATGATCTCGGGATGCAGGTCGTGAACTCCCACATCGAAGGAAACGCGCTCTCCCGTTTCCTGTACGACCTTGTCTACCTCCTGTGTCGCTTTCTTTACAATCTCTTCGATCCGCCCCGGATGGATCCGGCCGTCAGTGATCAGACGTTCCAGGGAGATACGGGCCACTTCGCGACGGATCGGGTCGAAACTCGAAAGAACGACCGCCTCCGGGGTGTCGTCGACAATCAAGTCGATCCCGGTGGCGGCCTCGATGGCCCGGATATTCCGCCCCTCCCGGCCGATGATGCGACCCTTCATTTCATCATTGGGGAGATTGACTACCGAAACCGTGCTCTCAGCAACGAAATCGCTTGCATAGCGCTGCATGGCGTACGTCATGATCTCCCGGGAGGCTTTCTCGGCATTCCGCCGCGCTTCTTCCTCCACTTTCCGGATCAGGAGCGCCGCATCACGCTTGGCCTCCGATTCCATGGCCTGGACAAGTTGTTCCTTCGCCTCATCCGACGAAATCCCGGCGATCCGCTCGAGTTTCTGCCGCTCTTCCTCGATCATCCGGTCCAGTTTGTCCACTCTCTCCTGGATCTGGTTCTCTTTCGTCACCAGTGATTTTTCTCGATTTTCTATTTGGCCCTCTTTCTGGGCCAGCGCATCGGAACGCTTGTCGACGTGATCCTCCTTGGCGCGGATCTTCCGCTCGATGGCGTCCAGTTCCTGCCTGCGCTCCTTTCCCTCCCGTTCGGACTCGGCCTTTGACTTGACAAGGGTTTCCCGGGCTTGCAGGATCCCTTCCTTCTTTATGGTATCCGCCTCTTTCTTTGCCTCTTCCACGATTCGCGTGGCAAGACTCTCGGACGCTCTCAACCGCTTCCTGGAGAGGGCAGAGGTCACCGCAAAGCCGACTACTCCTCCCAGAACAATCGATGCAATGATGATGAATATGGTCATGCCGTTCACGACAACTTCACCTCCTGTATATGGATACTCCGGCGATGAAGACGAGGGTCCTCCCCGCCGGGGGCAACGCAGAAAACAAAAATGGAATGGGAATCTGGAGAAAATTCCGGGCTTGGGGAAGGCGCCATCCCCGGGGACAGCCGGGATGAACGCCATCCCTCCCCGAAAAAGAGGCAGGAACCAAAGGGTGCATGCCCGGGGTCAGGAAACCCGGGAATGAAAGACGGACCGGCTCGCCGTCCGCTGTCTCAGCACGAAAAAGGGGATATCCGTTTCTTGCTTCTAAGCAACCTCGTCGATCAGTGAAATCAGTTTTTCCGACCGCTCCTTCAGCCTTATCGATAAATCCTTACTGCTTTCTTCCAGTTTCACGTATTCGTCGGCAATATTCAGCGCGGCCAGGATGGCGATGTGGAGGGCCGGCATTTTGGGCGACCGGTTGCCGATTTGGCCGATCCGGTCGTTTACCAATGCGACCACATGCGTGACATGATCCTCCCCATCATCGCTGGTAACTGAAAATTCTTGACCCAGTATCTTGATTTGAAATCGGTTTTTCAAATCCTGCCCCTTGAGTGACTACTGGCGGGCCGGAATGTCCCGGAGCAGTTCAAGAAGCGAATCCACCTTCGTGCGTATGAAATCCCTCTCTTCCGTGAGCCCCCTGATATGGTTCTGTGCTTCCTCCAAGTCCAGCGACTTTTTTTTGAGCAGTTCCTCCAGTTCCCCGTATTGCTTTTTTAACAGCGCATAATCGCTGATAACAATCCGGATCTTCTTGTCCAGTTCCTCGAAACTGGTCAGTTCCACCGGTCCCCCCTATTCCTCATCATCCATCGGTTTTCACGAATGGATGACGTGGTCGATTTTGGCGGCGAGTATGTCAACAAACCCCTGAAATGTCAAGGCGGACTTTCCCTTTCCAGGCCGTAGAACGACCGGAGAAGCTCCAGTAGTTCGCGTTTTTCCGAGAGCCGGCCGGCGACGTTCCGGATCTGCGCTCCCCCCCGGTCCCCTTTGGTGTACCAGAGCGCATGCTTCCGGAAGGAACGGATCCCGGCCTGCTCCCCCATGGCCGAGATTTCGAGGTCCAGGTGGCGGATGATGACCCGCATCTTTTCCTCCGGCTCCGGAGGGTCGGGACACCGTCCTTCCGTCCGTAAAACGTTGATTCTATCGAATATCCAGGGATTTCCGAGGCAGGCCCGGCCGATCATGACGGCGTCGCACCCCGTCCGGCGCATCATGTTCAGGGCGTCGGCGGGATGCCGGACATCCCCATTGCCGATCACGGGAACCGCCACCGCTTCCCTGACCCTGGCAATCAGCGTCCAGTCGGCGGAACCGCCGTATCCCTGAACAGCCGTACGGGGATGGACCGTGATGCCATCGACGCCGCAACGCTCCGCTATTTCGGCGATTTCCACCGCATTAATGGACTGACTGTTCCAGCCGGCCCGGATCTTCACCGTCAGGGGCAGCGGCGTCGCTTTTCTCACCTCCCTGAGGATGGCCTCCGCTCGGGCCGGGTCCTTCATCAGGGCCGCTCCGGATCCGGTCTTGACGACCTTCTTCACGGGACAGCCCATGTTGACGTCCACCATGTCCGCACCGGCATCGGTAACAATCCGAGTCGCCCAGGCCATGACCTGCGGGTCCGAACCGAAGATCTGAACCCCCAGGGGCCGATCCTTCGGCGCCATGTCGAGATAATGCAGCGTCTTCCGGGTTGCCCGGATCAGGCCGTTGGCGCTCACCATCTCCGTGAAGGCCATCCCGCAGCCGCAGGACCGGGCGATCAGCCGGAAGGGCAGGTTTGTGACCCCGGCCATCGGGGCCATCCATTCCCGGCTGCCCACGGCCAGGGATCCGATCTTCAGGGGACCCGTCGCGTTCATGAGGTGCAGGGGCCGAGAAAACCGGACCGGACGAGCCGTTCCGCTTCCCCGAGGTCCTCCGGCGTATTGATGCCCATCACCTCCGGCGGAAAGGCCGCCACAAGCGATCGGACCTTGAGCCCCCGGTTACGGGCGATTTCCACGATATCCGTCAGATAATACTCCTTCTGGGCGTTTTCATTCCGGATTTCCCCGACCGCCTCCGCCAGGAAACCTCCCCCGGCGCAGTAAATCCCCGCATTGATTTCCCGGACCCGCTTTTCCTCTTCGCTGGCATCCCGGGCCTCCACGATGCGTAGGACCTCGCCGTCCTCCCCCTTGATCACCCGCCCGTAACTGCCGGGTTCATCCAGGACGGTCGTCAGGACTGTCACCGCGGCGCCGCTCTCCCGGTGATCCAGGAGAAGCGCCTCCAGGGTCCCCGCCGTCAGCAGGGGGACGTCGCCGCAGAGGATCAGGATCGGCCCTGTCCATTCACGGAAGTGTTCCCTGGCGATCCGGACGGCGTGGCCCGTCCCGAGCTGCTCCCTCTGCTCCACGAAAGACAGGTCCTCCCCCTGTACGCTCTCCCGGACGAGGTCCGCCTGGTGGCCGACGACGATCACCGTCCTCACCGCGCCAACCCGCCTCGCCGCGTCAACCACATAGGACAGGAGCGGCCGGCCGCAGAGGGCATGAAGCACCTTGGCCAGATCCGATTTCATTCGGGTTCCCTTCCCCGCCGCCAGGACGAGGCAAAGCAGCTCCTTTTCTTCTCTTGCGCGCTTGATCGCTTCTTCTCCGGTCATTACGGACCGCCTCCTTAATCGCTGGTTATCCGGTCCAACTCCGGTGCAAACTGGGCCGCGACTTCCCTCACGGCCCGTTCTCCGGCTTCTTCAACCGTGAACATCACGGGACCGATGGAGAACGTGTCCCTCTTTTTCGGAATCCGTCCCATCCGGGCAAGGAGAAATCCTCCCAGCGTTTCGTAATCGCCCTCCGGGAATTCGACCGGCAGGACGGTCCGGATCCGCTCAATGCTGATCCGGGCATTGAACAGATACCGACCCGGTCCCAGACGCTTGTACAGCTTCTCGCCCGCATCGTACTCATCGTGGATCTCTCCCACGACCTCCTCCAGAATGTCCTCCAGGGTGACGACGCCGACCGCACCACCATATTCATCCACCACGACGGCCATCCGCTCCCCCCGGGTTTTCATCTCCAGCAGCAGGTCTTTCGCATGCATGGCATCCGGCACATAAAACACATCCATTTTCAGGCAGGCGTCTATGGTTCCTGGAGGCTCCCCCTGGCGGCCCCGGTCCAACCGCACGCAGTCCAGCAGGTCGAATGTATCGAGAATCCCGATGATGTTCATGACTTGGTCGCGGTAAACGGGAATCCGGAGAAAACCCTGTTCCGTAACAAGCCGGGCAGCGTCCTCCACGGCCGCTGTCACCGGGAGGGCCGTCACGGCCGACAGGGGAACCATGATCTCGCCGGCGGTGGTCTCGGAAAAATCGAATACCCGCCGCACCATGTCCTTCTCGGAACGGAGAATGTCCGTTTCTACCTCGGGACCGCTGCTGATCAGGGAAACAAGGGCGTCCCGGGTGATGTACGGAGAAAAGGTCAGGTCCTTCTTCCCCGTCAGGGAAAGAACCATGCGCAGGGTTATCCGGGAGAGAAGGAAGACGAAAGGCGCCAGGATCCAGGAGGTCCCGCTGAAGAACCAGGAGAGGCGTTCCGCCGCCTTCTCGGGCCGCGCCTGGCAGACACTCTTGGGGATGATCTCGCCAAACACCAGAAGCAGCGGGATCATGATCACCACGGCCAGCCATTCCCCGTAAAAGCGGCCGAACAGTGAGATGAGAAGCAGGGTCGCTCCGGTCGTCGCCGTGACCTCGCAGAGGTTTGTCCCGATGGGGGCCGTCGAGAGGAACAGGTGCGGTTTTTCGCGAAGTTCCAATGCCTTCATGGCGGCCCGGGAACCCCTTCGCGCCCGCTGACGAAGCCGATGGACGTCCGACGACACCAGCGCGATCTCGCCGCCGGAGAACAATCCCTCCAGGAGCACACAGGCTGCGATGATCGCCAGAATGAGTGCCTGTTCAAACGACATGGTCTTCCGCTCCATCCTGAGTTTCCCGGGTAACCCAGATGCTGAGGATCCGGGCCGGCCCCACCTTCACGACGAGGAAACGGTAGCCGCCGAAGGAAACCGCCTCCCCGCGCTGGGGAAGCTTCCCGAAGAGATGCAGCACAAAACCGCCCGTCGTCTCGAATTCTTCGGGCGACAGGGACAGACCGAGCAGCTCGTTCAGGTCCTCCGTCTCCATCCGGCCCGAGACGACCCATACATTCTCCCCGACCTTTTCCCAGAGATTCTTCCGGATCCCGTGTTCGTCATAGATGTCCCGGAAGAGGTGCTCCAGGATGTCCTCCAGGGTGATGAGCCCGGATACGCCTCCGTATTCATCCACTACAACGGCGGTCTGCAGGCGCCGCTCCTGAAACTCCCTCAGCAGCCTTCCCGCCGTCTTGAACTCGGGCACGAAATAAACTTTCCGCAGATAGCTCTCGATGGAGAAGGCCTTCTCCACCCCCTCGGGAATTTTCAGGAGATCGGCTGCCAGGAGCAGCCCCCGGATGTCGTCCCGGTCCCGTCCGTAAATGGGGATCCGCGAGTGCCGCGCCCGGATTACCTCCCGTTTCATCTCCTCGATGTGCATGGAGGTGGGAAGACAGAAGACGTCCACCCGGGGTACCATCAGTTCCGAGACCGGCCGATCCTCCATCTCGAACACCCCGTGGATGAGAGCCCGTTGAGTCTCCTCCAGGGCTCCCTCCTGCCGGCCGGCATCGATCAGGTGCTTGAATTCGTCTTCCGTCAGAACGGAACGGCGGGTGGATTCGCGGCCGGCAAATCGAACGACGAATCCACGGGATACGGCCTCCAGCAGCCACGCAAAAGGACGCACGATGCCGGAAACAAGATACAGGAGAGGAGACAGCAGGGAAGAAAAGCGGATGGGATCCGTCATGCCCAGGGTTTTCGGCACGGCTTCGCAGAAGATCAGGAGGAGCGGCGTTGTCACGGCGATGGACAGCCACCCCTTCTCCACCCCCAGAAGGCTGACGAAAATGGAGGCGGCCAGGACGGAGACGGCGATGTTGACCGACTCGTTGCTGAAAATGATTGTCACGAGGAGCCGGCGGCGGTCCCCGAGAAGCCCCTGGACGGACCGGAGAAAGGGGGTGCGCTCCTGGGCCATCTTGTGGAGATGCAGCGGGGTCAGGGAAAAAAGGGCCGCCTCGGAACAGGAGAAGATTCCCGAGAGAAGGAACAGGAATGCGATGAGGCCCAGTTTGAAGACGATCAGATTTTCCAAGTGTTCTCTATCCATGCCGGGAAACCGGCCGTAATCGTGAGAGGAAATGTAGCAGATTCGAACCGGAAAGCACAAACGTATTTCCCTCCGGCCCGATGGAGGGATTTGTTTGACGGACCACGGTTTTTTCGATATGGGTGCAATTCTATCCTGCGGACTTGGTCCTCGCGGGGATCCGTCGTCCGTTCGGTGTCATCCGTAGCGTCCCAAGGGAGGAAAGACATGTCCAGCGTTCTGTTGATCGGAAATGGCGCGCGGGAGCACGCCATGGCTGAGACCCTCGTCCGGTCAGCCAACAACCCCCGGCTCTATGCCTGCATGAAAGCCAACAACCCCGGTATCGCCTCCCTCTCGCAGGACGTCCTCCTCGGAAGCTACAGCGATCTGAAATCCATCACTACCTTTGCCCGGGCGCACAAGGTCGATTTCGCCCTCGTCGGGCCGGAGGATCCACTCAACGAAGGGGTCGTGGACGCCCTGCGGGAGGCGGGCATTGCGGCCGTGGGACCGACGAAAGACCTGGCAAGGCTGGAGACCTCCAAGTCCTTTACCCGGGATCTGGTGGAAAAGCACGGCATTCCCGGAAATCCCCGGTACCGGGTCTTCACGTCCCCGGATGGTCTGGAGCCTTTCCTGTCCGAACTGGACGGCATCGTCATCAAGCCCGACGGTCTCACGGGAGGCAAGGGCGTCCTGGTGCAGGGAGACCACTTTCAGACCCGGGAAGAGGCTCTCGGCTACTGCCGCCAGATCCTCGAGGAACACACCTCGGTGATCGTCGAGGAAAAGCTGGAGGGGGAGGAATTTTCCCTGCAGTGCTTCTGCGACGGGAAGACCGTTGTCGCAACACCGGCCGTGCAGGACCACAAGCGGCGCTTTGTCGACGACCGGGGGCCCAACACAGGCGGCATGGGGTCTTACTCCTGCGAAGATCACCTGCTGCCGTTCCTGACGGAACGGGACGTGGCGGATGGCCTGGCGATCACCCGGCGAGTCGCGGAGGCGATCTTCCAGGAGACGGGATCCCTGTACAAGGGCATCATGTACGGCGGCTTCATCGTCACGAAAAACGGCGTGAAGCTTCTCGAGTACAACGCGCGGCTGGGGGACCCGGAGGCCATGAACATCCTCCCCCTCATGAAATCGGACTTCGTGGATCTGTGCCGGGCCATCATCGACGGAACCCTGGACCGGTTCCCCGTCTGCTTCGAGCAGAAGGCAACGGTGTGCAAGTACATCGTACCGAAAGGCTACGGCCTCCCGAAGGACCACCCCGACGCCTCCTCCACTGGTGCCAGGATCACCATCGTCAACCCGGGAGCAGCCCGTCTTTACTACTCATCCGTGGACCAGCGGCCCGACGGCCTTTACATGAGCACCTCCCGAGCCATCGGAGTCGTCGGCATCGCCGCGACGCTGGCCGGAGCGGAGGCGGTGGCGGAGTGCGCCGCGAATGCCGTCAAGGGCCCCGTGGATCACAGGCCCGACATCGGCACGGCGGCCCTCATCAGCCGCCGCGTCGCTCACATGAAACAGATCCGGGGGCGGTAGTCCCCTTCATCCCTGCAGAAAAGCAATTCAGGAGAATCCGCATGACAGCCAACGTGATCAGAAGAGCCCTTATCAGTGTGACCGACAAGGGCGGCATCGTGGAATTCGCACAGGGCCTCGCCGCCTCGGGCGTGGAAATTCTGTCCACCGGCGGCACCGCCGCCCAGCTCCGCAAAAGCGGAGTGGCCGTCGTGGACGTCTCCGACTACACCGGCTTCCCGGAAATGATGGACGGGCGGCTCAAGACCCTTCATCCCAAAATCCACGGCGGCCTCCTGGCCCTCCGGGACAACCCCGAACACATGGCGGCAACCCGGGAGCATGGGATCGAGCTGATCGACATGGTCGTCATCAACCTGTACCGCTTCGAGGACACCGTAGCCAAGCCCGGCTGCACCCTCGAGGAGGCCGTCGAGAACATCGACATCGGCGGTCCGACGATGCTCCGGGCGGCGGCCAAGAACTGGCGATTCGTTACCGTTGTCACGGACCCTGCGGATTATGCCCTGATCCTCAGGGAAATGAAGGAATCCGGCGGGAAGGTATGCGAGGCGACGAACTACCGGCTGGCCACGAAGACCTTCCAGCTCACGGCCCGGTACGACGCCGCGATCTCGAACTATCTCGGCCGGGTCCTGCCGGAAGGCGAGCCGAAAGAGTTCCCCGACACCTACACGGTCCAGTTCCAGCTGGCCCAGGGGCTCCGGTACGGCGAGAACCCCCACCAGAAGGCGGCCTTCTACCGGGAGCCGGCCGCAGCGTTTCCCGCCGTGGCTACTTCCCGTCAGATCCAGGGAAAGGAGCTTTCCTACAACAACATCATGGACGCCGACGCGGCCTGGCAGATGGTCTCCGATTTCGACCGGCCGGCGGCCATCGTCATCAAGCACGCCAATCCCTGCGGCGCCGCCACGTCCGGGGGGGACCTCGTGGAGGCCTACCTCAAAGCCCTGAAAACGGATCCCGCCTCGGCCTACGGGGGCATCGTGGCCCTGAACCGCCCGGTGGACCCGAAGACTGCAGAGGAGCTGGCGAAGATCTTCCTGGAAGTGATCATCGCCCCGGGGTTCGACCCCAAGGCCCTGGAGATCCTCCAGCCCAAGAAGAATGTCCGTCTTCTGGAGATCCCCGCCTCCGCCGGGGCAGGCTCTCCCGGCTTCGATTTCCGGCGGGTCGTTGGGGGACTGCTCCTGCAGGAGAGGGACACCGACGCCTTCGACCTCCGGCAGGCAAAGGTCGTCACGAAGCGCGCCCCCACGGAGGAGGAGTACCAGGCCCTGGACTTTGCCTGGCGCGTGGTGAAGCACGTCAAGTCCAACGCCATCGTTCTTGCGACGAAGGACCAGCTTGTAGGAGTCGGCGCCGGCCAGATGAGCCGGGTGGACTCCGTCAAGATCGCCCGGATGAAGGCCAACCTGCCGACCCAGGGAACGGTCCTCGGCTCGGACGCCTTCTTCCCGTTCCGCGACGGCGTGGACCTGGCGGAGGAGGCGGGCGTCACCGCCATCGTCCAGCCGGGAGGCTCCATACGGGACGAGGAGGCCATCCAGGCGGCGGACGAGCACGGCATGGCCATGATCTTCACCGGCCGGCGGCATTTCAAGCACTGAAAACCGGTGAGCATTTCAAACCCCCGTTGATTCGGCCGGATCTGCGGAGGTCCCCGACAGAACCTTCCATACCACGGCCTGGGAGCGGCGGATAAACGGTCCGCCGCTCCCAGGCAGCCTCCTCTTCCCGGGCGATCCGCCCCCCTCGGAGGTGAACCATGATCCGGACAACCAGCCCCAGCTACAGCATTCTCCTCCGCCTGGAGATCCCGAACCGTCCCGGCATGCTGGCCCGCGTCCTTTCGGCCATCGGCAGGGCCGGAGGGAACATCGGCTCGGTGGACATCGCCGGATTCCGCGACGACGCGATGATCCGGGACATTGTCGTGAACGCCGCGGACAGTGATATGCTGGACCGGGTTACGACGGCTGTCCGGAAAGTCCGCGAGATCCGCCTTCTGCATGTGACGGACCGGACGTTCATGCTCCACGCGGGGGGAAAAATCGAAATCAAGGGCAGACTGCCCCTGAAAACGAGAGCCGATCTGAGCATGGCCTACACGCCCGGGGTAGCCCGCGTGTCGATGGCCATCCACGAGGAGCCCGACCGGGTCTTTGACCTGACGATGAAGAAAAACATGGTGGCCATCGTGACCGATGGGACCGCGGTGCTCGGCCTCGGCGATATCGGTCCCCGGGCAGCCCTGCCGGTAATGGAGGGGAAGGCTTTGCTCTTCAAGGAGTTCGGGGGGGTGAATGCTTTCCCGATCTGCCTGGACACGAAGGATCCGGAGGAAATCGTCCAGGCTGTGAAATGGATCGCCCCGGGATTCGGAGGTGTGAACCTGGAGGACATCTCGGCACCCCGCTGCTTCGAGATCGAGGATCGCCTGAAGGCGGAACTGGACATCCCCGTCTTTCACGACGACCAGCACGGCACGGCGGTGGTCATCCTGGCGGGCCTCACCAACGCCCTGAAGATCGTCGGGAAGCGCCTGGCGAACATCCGGATCGTCGTCAACGGCCTCGGCGCCGCAGGCATCGCCACCACAAGGCTGCTCCTGGCGGCCGGGGCAAAGAATATCGTCGGCTGCGACCGCGCCGGCGCCCTGTACCGGGGCCGGAAGGAAAACATGAACCCGGTGAAGGAGGAGATCGCCTCCCTCACCAACCCGGAGCAGCGGAAAGGAAGCCTGAGGCACGTGCTGGAAGGGGCCGACGTATTCATCGGCGTTTCCCAGGGAAACATTCTCCCGCCGTCGGCGATGAAGAGGATGGGACCCGACCCGGTCGTCTTCGTTCTGGCCAATCCGGTTCCGGAGATCGCGCCGGAGGCGATCCACAAATTTGCCCGGATCATCGCCACCGGCCGGTCGGACTATCCGAACCAAGTCAACAACGTCCTCTGCTTCCCCGGGCTCTTCCGGGGAGTCCTCGACTCCCGGGCCCGTTCCATCAGCCGGGAGATGCTCCTGGCGGCAGCGGATGCCATTGCCGGTTCCGTCGCCCCGCGGGAGCTGAGTGAAGATCACATCATTCCCGGCGTTTTCAACCGCAAGGTCCAGGAGGAGGTTGCGAAAGCGGTCACCGCAGCAGCCGTCCGAACCGGTTCGGCCCGCCCGACTGAGTTCTTTCTGGCCCTGTAATTCAGAAGAGATGCTCGAAGAGTTCCCGGAGGTGGCCGACGGGGTGGACTTCCAGGTCCCCCCGGGGACGCTTTCGGGTCTCCCGGGTCTTCGGCAGGATGCACCGCTTGAACCCCATCCGGGCGGCCTCCCGGATCCGTACGTCCGCCTGGGCGATTCCCCGGACTTCCCCGGTGAGGCCGACTTCGCCGAAAACGACAGTCCCGGCCTCCACCGGACGGTCCAGGAAGCTGGAGGCCAGTGCGGAAACGATCCCCAGGTCCACTGCCGGCTCCACCACCCGCAGCCCGCCCGTTACGTTGACAAAGATATCCGAGTTTCCCAGATGGATCCCCCCGATCTTGTCGAGGACGGCCACGAGGAGGGACACCCGGTTCTGATCCACGCCGATGGCCGTCCGCCGGGGCATGCCGAAGGACGTGGGGCTGACGAGGGCCTGGATCTCCACCAGGATGGGCCTCGTCCCCTCGACGCTGGGCACAACGGCCGATCCCGCGGCTCCCAGGGGGCGCTCCGCCAGGAAAACCTCCGAAGGGTTGGCCACCTCCGCGAGGCCGTTGTCCCGCATCTCGAAGACGCCGATCTCGTTCGTCGGCCCGAACCGGTTCTTGATGCTGCGGATGATCCGGTAGGCGTAATTGGAATCCCCCTCGAAGTAGAGCACCGTATCGACCATATGTTCCAGGACCCGGGGGCCCGCGATGGAGCCATCCTTCGTCACGTGTCCGATCAGGAACAGCGGGATACCCGTCTTCTTCGACAGGAGGATGAGCCGCTCCGAGGCCTCCCGGACCTGGCCGACGCTCCCCGGCGCCGAAGACAGGACCGGCGAGTAGACCGTCTGGATGGAATCGACGACGACCGCCGCCGGCCGTACCTCCTGAATGTGCCGGAGGATATTGTCCAGGCCGATTTCCACCAGGACCAGCAGGTTCGCCGAGACGGCCCCCACCCGCTTTCCCCGCAGGCGGATCTGGCGGGCCGATTCCTCGCCGGTGACATAGAGGACCCGGCTCCCCCGGGCGGCGATCTTCTCCAGGACCTGGAGCAGAAGCGTGGACTTTCCGATCCCCGGATCCCCGCCGACGAGGACCGCCGACCCGGCCACCAGGCCGCCTCCGAGGACCCGGTCCATCTCCGCAATCCCCGTCAACAGGCGCTCACTGTCCTCCGCTTCGATGGCGTCGAGTGGCTGGGGGGTGCTGTCATAGGCCGCTTCCCGGCCCGTTGCCGGCTGCATATCCCGGATCTCCTCTTCCACAAAGGTGTTCCAGCCGTTGCAGGAAGGGCACTTCCCGAGCCATTTGGGCGAGGAATGACCACAGTTCTGGCAGAAGAACGCACTCCGGATTTTCTTCACGTAACCTCCCGGATCTCCAGGATCCTGTCCACGTTGAACGTCCGTTTCTCCTCCCGCATCAGGCAGTGGGCCTGAAGGCCCAGGAAAGGATGCCCGCTGAACGTCATCTCTCCCACGAAGAGGGGGAGGATCGTCCGCCGGGACTTCTCGTCCTTTGCCTTCAGGTAGACGATCTCCAGCTTCCTCCGTTCCCGAACGGCTTCTTCCAGGATCGCGATCCGCTCCTCCCGGGAGCTCCTCTGCGCCGCCTGGCCGTACTGGAACCGGGTGAGAAAGTTGACGACCTGCCAGTCCATGAGGATGTGGCTCTTCCGGACGGGCTTCCGGAGAACGAGGCCGTCGAGGTCGGTGCACCGCGAGAGGGCAACGTACATCTGGCCGTGGGCGAACGTCCCACGTCCCACGTCGATGACGGCGTTCCGGAAGGTTTTCCCCTGGCTCTTGTGGATCGTCACGGCGAAGGCAAGACGCACCGGGTACTGCATGAAGGAGCCTACCGCCTCGGAGGCGATCTCCCCGTCCTGAAGGAAGAACTGGAAAATCTCCCAAGTATAAGGCGCAATCTCGACTTTCTTCCCGTTGTCCAGGCGGGCCAGGAGGAGCGGCGGTCCCTCCTCCTGCGGCTTCACCCCCTTCAACTTCCCGATGGTGCCGTTGATCCAGCGCCCCTGCGAGTCGTTGTTGAGGAGCATGATCTGGGCGCCTTTCTTCAGTTTCAGGACCGGCGACGTCGGGAGGTACTGGTCCTCGAAGTCACCGTCCACGGCGGCGACGGCCGTCCAGGGGTCCCCCGGGAGCCGGGCCAGTTGCTCCCCGTTGATGCGGTCCGCCAGGTCGTTCGTGCTGGTCAGATGGATGTAGAAGCTCCGGGGGGGCGCCTCGAACGCCGGATCGACGCGGCGGTTGAGGATCGCCAGGTCCTCGTCCGAGATGGAGCGGTTGCGGATGGCGTTCAGGAGCCGGATGAATTCCGGATCCTTCTGCCGATAGACTGTCTCCAGTTCCACAAAGGCCAGTTCGAAGTCCTCGAAGGCCCGGGCGCTGAAGAAGAACGGCGTCGCATAATGGGACCGGAATATCTCCCGCTCCCGGCTCGTCACCACCGGCGGCAGCTGGTAGAGATCGCCGATGAAGATCATCTGGACCCCGCCGAAAGGCCGGTCCGCCGCCGGTCCGTTGAGGCGCAGGAACCGGTCCACGCAGTCCAGGAGGTCCGCCCGGACCATGGAGACTTCATCGATGATGATGATTTTCAGCCGGCGGTAGAGGTCCGCCTTTTCCCCCTTCACGCGGCGGCGGATGGCCGAAGGTGTGATGTCCGGTTTGAAGCCGAAAAAGGAGTGGATCGTCTGGCCGCCGGCGGTCACGGCGGCGACGCCCGTGGGGGCCAGGACGACGACGGGCTTGACGGAGTGATCCCGGAAATAGCGGAGAAGGGTCGATTTCCCCGTACCGGCGCGGCCCGTGATGAACACGTTCCGGTCCGTCCGCTCCATCAGTTCCAGCGCCAGCATGAACTGCGGGTTCAGGTCCACCTCGCCGCCCGCATCCGCGGCGCCGCCTTCGGAGTGCTTCCGCTTCATCGCCTGCCGATCACCAGGAATGTCTGAGAACATCGCCGTTCTTATAGATTCCCGCGGGTTTTCTTTCAAGCCCGAAGTGCTTTTCCACGGCCAGCCGCCTTCCCATCCTCCCTTTCCCGATCCCCGTCCCGACGGCGCCTTCGGCCCGGCAATCTGAAAATCCGTAAGCAAATCAAGCATCTTCTTCGATAAAAGGGCTTGCACAATCCATTCAATCTTGTTATAGAATTCCGCTCGTCAGAAAAACAGAGAGGTATCTGCCATGCACAATCCCAATTTCAGTTCCGGCCCCTGCAGCAAGCGGCCCTCATGGAGCCTGGATGTCCTGAAGGACGCGTCGGTCGGCCGCTCCCACCGCTCAGCCTTGGGAAAGGAAAAGCTGGCGAAAGCCATCAAGGAAACAAAGAGCATTCTGGGCATCCCGGAGGAGTACCTCGTGGGAATCATGCCCGGTTCCGATACGGGCGCCTTCGAGGCGGCCATGTGGAGCCTCCTGGGCTCCCGACCTGTCACCGTCCTCGTCTGGGAGAGTTTCTCCGAGGGCTGGGCGACGGACATCCAGAAGCAGCTCAAGCTCAATCCGACGATCCTGAAGGCCGACTACGGCGAGATTCCGGATCTCAAGGCCATCGACTGGCAAAGCGACGTGATCTTCGTCGCCAACGGGACCACGAGCGGGGTCAAGATTCCAAACTGGGACTGGATCCCGTCGGACCGCCAGGGCCTGACCCTCTGCGATGCCACCAGCGCCGCCTTCGCCATGCCCATCGACTGGTCGAAGACGGACGTCCTCACCTTCTCCTGGCAGAAGTGTCTCGGCGGCGAGGCGGCCCACGGCATGCTGGTCCTGAGCCCCCGGGCGGTTGCGCGGATCGAGTCATACGACCCGCCCTGGCCCCTCCCGAAGATCTTCCGCATGAAGAAGAGTGGAAAGGTCAACGTGTCCATCTTCGAGGGCGACACGATCAACACGCCGTCCCTCCTCTGCGTGGAAGACTATCTGGACGCCCTGAATTGGGCCGGCTCCGTCGGCCTTCAGGGCCTGGTCGCCCGGAGCGAGGCAAACATGAAGGTCGTGGAGGACTGGGTGGCGAAGAACGACTGGGTCGATTTCCTGGCCGCCCGGAAGGACCTGCGTTCGAACACTTCCGTCTGCCTGTCCGTCGTCCACGAAAAGGTGAAGTCCCTGCCCAAGGACGCTCGGGCGAAGTTCCTCAAGGACGTCGCGAGCGACCTTGGGAAGAAGAAAATCGCCTACGACATCAACTCCTACAAGGACGCCCCTCCGGGGTTCCGTTTCTGGTGCGGCCCCACCGTCGAGGCAGGGGATCTCGGAACGGCCCTGGCGGAACTGGAGAAGGCCTTTCTCCAGAAAGTGGCCTCCCTGTAAGATACAGCATTAAAAAAAACGAGGAGAACCATCCCATGAAAAAGGTACTGATCAGCGATACGCTGTCGAAACAGGGCATCGAGATCCTGAAGAATACACCCGGGCTGGAAGTGGCCGTCATGACCAACCTGACGCCGGACGAGCTGAAGGGAGTCATCAAGGAGTACGACGGCCTGGTCATCCGGAGCGCCACGAAAGTGACGAAGGAGATCATCGCGGCGGCGGACAACCTGAAGGTCGTCGGCCGCGCCGGCATCGGCCTGGACAACGTGGACATCCCCGAGGCCAGCAAGCGGGGCATCGTTGTCATGAACACCCCCGGGGGAAACACGATCACCACGGGTGAGCACGCTATTTCGCTGATGCTCTCCCTGGCGCGGGATATCCCCCAGGCCACGGCCTCCATGAAGGGGGGCAAGTGGGAAAAGAACAAGTTCATGGGTGCCGAGGTGTACAACAAGACCCTCGGCATCGTCGGCATCGGCCGGGTCGGGAGCATCGTCGCCGACCGGGCCCAGGGTCTGCGGATGCGGGTCATCGCCTACGATCCGTTCATCTCACCCGAGGCGGCGGAGAAGCTGGGCATAACCCTCGTCTCTTTCGACGAGTTGCTGAAAAGCTCGGACTTCATCTCCGTCCATACCCCCATGACGAAGGAGACCCGGGGCATCATCAACGCCGCGGCCTTCGCCAAGATGAAAAAGGGCGTGTTCATCATCAACTGCGCCCGGGGCGGCATCATCAGTGAAAAAGACCTCCTGGATGCCCTGAACTCGGGACAAGTGGCGGGAGCGGCCCTGGATGTCTTCGAGGAGGAGCCGACGAAAAACAAGGAACTGGTGGGCCACGCCAACGTCATCTGCACGCCCCACCTGGGGGCATCCACCGACGAGGCGCAGATCAACGTGGCTATCGCCGTTGCCGAGCAGGTGGCTGACTACCTTACCAAGGGCGAGATTCGCAATGCCGTCAATTTCCCGTCGGTGAGCGGCGAACTGCTCAACATCATCCAGCCTTACCTGGAACTGGCGGAAAAGCTGGGGCAGTTCCAGGCCCAGCTCGTCTCCGGCGGCATCAAGGAGGTGCTGGTGGAGTACAGCGGCGAAATCCTCAACTACAACGTGGCGCCCCTGATCAATTCGCTCATGAAGGGGCTCCTCACGCCCATCCTCAAGGAGAACGTGAACTACATCAATGCCCCCGTGGTGGCCAAGGAACGGGGCATCAAGGTGGTGGAATCGAAGAGCAGCGAGGTTCAGGCCTATACAAGCATGATTTCCGTGACGGTCAAGACCCAGAACGAAACGAGTTATACCGCGGGCGCACTTTTCGGCCGGCAGGACCCCCGGATCGTCCGGATCAACAAGTTTGCCATGGATGCCATCCCCGAAGGACACATGCTGGTGGTCTACAACAACGACCGTCCCGGTGTGATCGGGAACATCGGCACGACCATGGGGAAGAACAGCGTCAACATCGCCCGGCTTCACCTGAGCCTGAACCGCGAGCAGGCGGAGACCGGCCAGGCCCTGGTCGTTCTCACAACGGATACGATGGTAACGGCGGATATCCTGAAGAAGCTTCGGGAACTGCCTCATGTCATCTCGGTAACCCAGGTGGAGATGTAAGGCGCCGAGGCGGAAAGGAAAGCGGATCATGGCAAATGTCGTTGTCGTGGGAACCCAGTGGGGCGATGAAGGCAAGGGAAAGGTCGTGGACATCTACGCCGAGGACGCCGACGTCATCGCCCGTTTTCAGGGCGGAAACAACGCCGGCCACACCCTCGTGGTGAAAGGCGAGCAGACCATCCTTCATCTGATCCCGTCGGGAATTCTCCATGACCAGAAGACCTGCATCATCGGAAACGGAGTCGTGGTGAACCCGGAGGTTCTCCTGAGCGAGATCAAGGCCCTCCAAAGCCGGGGGATTTTCCCGCCCAATACCAACCTCTACGTGAGCGAAAAGGCCCACGTCATCATGCCGTATCATTGCCGTCTCGACATAGCCAGGGAGGCCAGTAAGGCCGGCAAGAAAATCGGCACGACCGGCCGGGGCATCGGTCCAGCCTATGAGGACAAGGTAGCCCGGACGGGAATCCGCATGGGCGACCTGCTGGATGAAGAGGTGTTCCGGGAGAAGCTGGCGGCCAATGTGGCGGAGAAGAATTTCCTCCTGACGAAGCTCTTCGGGGAGGAGCCCGTCTCGGAGCAGGCAATCTACGACGAGTACCGGGCGTATGCCGAGGCTTTGATGCCCTATGTCACCGACACATCCACGCTGCTGGACCGGGAAATCCGCAAGGGCAAGAAGATCCTGTTCGAGGGAGCTCAGGGAGCCCATCTGGACGTGGATCACGGCACGTATCCCTTCGTCACCTCCTCAAACACCGTGTCGGCCAACGCCTGCTCGGGAACCGGCGTCGGACCCGGCGCCGTGGACGCCGTCGTTGGGATCTGCAAGGCCTACACGACCCGCGTCGGTGGCGGCCCCTTTCTCACGGAGCTCACCTGCGAAATCGGAGAGCGCATCCAGCGGGAGGGGCATGAATACGGGGCCACCACGGGGCGCAAGCGCCGCTGCGGCTGGCTCGACATGGTCCTGGTCCGCCAGTCCGTGCGGGTCTCCGGGATCACGGGTCTGGCCGTAACGAAACTGGATGTCCTGACGGGCATCGAGAAATTGAAGATCTGCGTCGGCTACCGGACGGGAGAAGGGGTTTTCAGCGACGCGGTCCCGGCGAATCCGCGGGTTCTCGCTCGCTGCGAGGCCGTTTACGAGGAGATGGACGGATGGACCGAAGACATCCGGAACGCCCGGGAGATCCAGGATCTCCCGAAGAATGCCCGGAAATACCTGGAGCAGATCGAGGCGCTCTCGGACACAAAGCTCGTCCTCGTTTCCGTCGGGGCGGCCCGGAACGAGACCATCATCCTGAAAAATCCGTTTTTCAATGCCTGAGAATTCTTGACAGGGGGCTTCTCCCCTGTTAAGAGGGCACGCCTCGCTGCAATCGACAGCAAGGGACGTTAGCTCAGTCGGTAGAGCAGCGGACTTTTAATCCGTTGGTCGTCGGTTCGATCCCGATACGTCCCACCAGATAAATCAAGGGGTTACAGATTACGGTCTGTGACCCCTTGTTGTTTTTGCTACCCTATAGCTATCCCAAGACTGCCTTCTGAGTGATCATCTGTGATGGGCAACACCGCATCAGCAGAAGCGCTCCATGCCGAGCCACTCCTCCTAATATGCTAATAAAAATTAAGCTTTACATCGCGTTACATTTTGGCTATCCAGGGCAGGCAACCGCGGCGCATGAATTGACAAGGAGGGAGCATGAGAAGGGCGTCAATCCTTCTGATCCTACTTTTTGTCTTCTGTCTTCCATCCCCCATCACTGCCGCAGACCTCACACTCAACAACACCCCTGTTCGATCTTGCTATTTCTCACAAACTAGCCGTGTCCTTCAATAGGGAAGAGTGAGCAATGATTGATAAAAACTACAATTGCAGAAAGACTAATAATTATAATGAGGAAAGCAAATGTCTGACATGACAAAATCTATTTCCGGCCCCAGCGATAAAGAGGATTTATTTCTCAGATACCTCGATAGTGAAATAACGTATTTGGATAATACCCTGAAGCGTCCGGGTTGGACAAAATGGGCCATCATGGGGAGTATCGCGACTCTCATATGGATAATCATCAACCGGATGGCACACGGTAACTACCTCATAAGTAACATTTTTGCCATAGTCATCTTTTTCTCTCTCTTATTTGACACATTCATGATCATAAAAGTATTTTTGCCAACTAATAGAAAATCTGCTGATGATAAAAGGGTTATTCTGTCTATTCACGCGTTAGGCAGCAATAGATCATATTTAACGTTACTATTTGTGCGCGCAGTGCTTGTGATTTACACAACATACTTCTTAAATAACTCACTTTCTTTAGCAACCAAATTATGTATCTATGCACCTAATATTGCAATTGGTTTAGCGTTCCTTTTGATTATTCTAATCAGTTATTTCAAAATTCCTTTACCCCAATACAATACAAGGAAGAAGAAAGTAAATGTAGAACAAATTATAAGCTTTTTGATATTATTATGCTTGACAATAGGCATCTGGGGACTGCTAGATTCAATCATCGAAAAACGAGCTACTTTCTTAATTACAGACATTGAAATTGCAATGCTGATTACTGCGATATACGGGCTACTGACACTATGGTCATTCAATAGTCAAGAGTATCCTTTGTTAAATAACTTGATTAATATAAGAAGATCGCTAATGTTCGGTAAAACATCGTTTGAAGATGCACAAAGACAAGCTGACATAGCAATTAGTGGACTAAAGGTGTCAGAGTATTTTCAAGAGATAATTAATGACTTATTATTAGATTATCAAGAATTAGATTTGTGCATTGAAAAAATGAACAGAAAGCGTGATGTCACTAACACAGAGATAAGTGGACAACATAGTGAAAATAGAAGAGGAGAAGATGTTGCTGGTAGTAAAGATGAGCCGGAAGCTATTCAACCACTTAAAGATCTTAGTATGTTGATGGAGACAATTCTGAAGAAAACCAAAAAGATTCGATTTTATTCTGGCATGGTGATTGGTTCTGACAATGATTTGGAAAGGAACATTTCTGTCATAATGGACCAAGTTTTAATAGCAACGGATAATTCTAGAGCCAAGTTAAAAGAAGCAATGCAGAGGTGAAACACCGGGGATCCGGGGAATAAACGGACAATGTGCATCTAGAGGAGTAAAGGCTTATCAATTTTTCGGGGGAAAATTCATGGTCAGGTCCCTATCCGCGCTTTCGAAAAAAAGTGCCGAGATAGATCGAGGGGGGCCTGCCTGTCTATCTGATCACACCCCGACGGCTCTCCTTCTGTTGCATTAGCCTTTCATGATAGTGCGGATCCCCGTCTTCATTCGCGTCGCTTGCCGACAGCTTGTCCCGCTCAAGCAGCCTGCTGTACGAGTTGATCAGCTTTGACAACGCGTCCAGCTTCTCCGCCCCCGAGCTTCCCTTCTTCTGCTTGATGTCGTCGCATACCCGGTTGATTGCCGCCTCGATCTTCTGGATGACTTCCTTCGATGCCATGACCCTGCCTCCTCACTCCCTGACCGTCACGTCCAGCTTGTTCTTGCTGATCCAGTTGTACAGATTGACGATGGACGTGCCGTATTTCTTTGCTACCCTCGTCTTCGGGTAGCCGTCCCTGATCATTGCCACGATCTCTTCCCTGTGAGCGTCCAGCTTGCTCTTCCCCGGCCCCTTCGGCCTTCCGAGCTTGATCCCGCTTTCCTTCCTGACCCGCAACGCTTCCTTCGTGCGTGCGCTTATAAGATCCCGCTCGATCTCGCTGGCCATGGAGAACACCATCAGCAGGATCTTGCTTTCGATGGAACCGTTTAGCGTCCACCCGTTCTTGATCGCGTGAATGTTGATCTCCTTCCGCTTCGCCTCGCTGATGATCTCCATGATCTCCAGCATTGATCTCCCGAAGCGGCTCAGCTCCGCGACGATGATCCAATCATCCTTCTCCAGACTTTCAATGACCTCCCTGATCTTCCGCTTGTGCCAGTGAACCTTCCCCGAGACGACCTCCTCCACGAAATCGACGTTCCCGAGCCGTTGACTGTTCGCATACGTCAAAATATCCGCTTTGTTCTTCTCAAGATCCTGCTTCCCCGTGCTGACCCGGAGATACCCTATGACCTTCGGGACGCGCTCTGCCTGAGTCTCCTCCTTCGTTCGTAGCTTCAGCCTTGGTTTCAT
Source organism: Syntrophaceae bacterium (assembly GCA_013177825.1). Classification (NCBI taxonomy): domain Bacteria; kingdom Pseudomonadati; phylum Thermodesulfobacteriota; class Syntrophia; order Syntrophales; family Syntrophaceae; species Syntrophaceae bacterium. The sequence continues at coordinate 20,019 of JABLXX010000013.1, read as the reverse complement.
CGCTCTCTCTCCTTTCTGATGACCCTTAAACGAAAAGGTCATGAACTGACTAATTCTTAAACATGAGTATAAAGCGATTGTCAAGGCTATTTGTATATCATTAATGACCTATGATAAACGAACGTATTCGCATCATGACACAGACAGATGCGTGGTTGCCAAAGCTATCAGCAAAAGAAACGTTCCTGAAGTCGTCTAGAAGAAAATAATATGGCAGAGAGCAACGTCCGCAGTCAGAAGGGGGGTTTCGTTGTCGAATCTGATTCTTTTAATATTCTTAGAGTGAACTAATCGACGGAGGCCGAATCATCCCCCGGTTCAACTGAAGCCTTCTGCTTCTCTTCCGTGAGGGAGACTATCTTGGAGGGGGTGACTTTCAGGGCTTTGGCAAGCTGGAAGATGGTGACAAGGCTGGGCTGTTTCTTTCCGCATTCAAGATGGGAAATAAAGCTCCGGTCGAGGTTGCTCAACTCTGCAAGCGTCTCCTGCGACATCTTCCGCGCTTTTCTCAGTGTCCTGATCGTCTGACCGAACGCATCCTCGATGGTTACGTGCATTCCCATGAAGAGGAGCAATACCAGAGATGCGGGGATTATTCTGTTGACTATAGACCACAGGAATGCTAGCCATCCATCGAACAGAGAAAAAATCGATATGTCCCATGACGTCCACTTGGTAAATTAGCCACAGATTCTAAAGTCTCCTAGAAAATGAATGCAGAACCCCAAAAGAGCCCTTGCTTTTTCCAAGCTGTTATGTAGACTGACCATCAGCAATATATCAGCAGATGGCCCGTTTAAACTTCAACTCTAGAAGGAGGGCAGCATGCAGATAGATGCACTTGTTCTTACAAAACATTCCCTTTCTCCGAAGATCACAACGATTTTCCTCCTGATCCTTCTCCTGTTAACCCCAAACCTATACGCAGCAGACCTAACATCCATAAACGATGTTGATGTCCTGTCCGTCTCAGCACGTAAAACTAACAATTCAACCTTGTACGTTTCCTTTTTCTACAAGAACAGCAGAACGGATAAACTAGTCTTCTGGCGCGGCATGACATCTCAAATGAGTTGTGATGCCTATGAACTCATTGGAAATGTCAGTGATAGGCGGAAAGGGAAATATCTCGGCTCCCTCAAGAATCATCCTGTTGGCAGTTTCTCCCAAGGCGTCTACATTGAAATTGTCACATCAAAAGAAAAGTGGGGACTTGTTGATTGTGCTTGGACCTACGGCGGGAAATACTTTTACGGAGAAGATACTTTCTTACAATATTAATGCATCAACTATGCAAGAGGAGATCTGATCGTGAAAATAAAATGTCCCCGATGTGGCTACAAGGGGGAACTCATAAATAGCAAGTGCCAGATATGTGACCTCCACATAGAACCTAGTTCTCCAACAAAATCAAAAAAATATTATATAATATCAGTATTTGTTTTTGCACTTCTAGCTATTGTGATAACATATCTCAAGTTGAATAATTATGTTTTGATCAAGAAAGATATTGTATTATCTAAAGAGTCCAAACACATAACTTCAAATATACAGAAGAATGATAATCCTGATGTTGTAGCCAAAACAGATCAGGCCAAGGGATTAGCTAAGGATATTGAAAAGAAATCACTATGTGTAAGCTTATTGCGCGAGAAGATTTCCATGGCCGATGAGAAGAAAAGACTACTTGAGATTATTTTCAAATTAAGAGAGGAAGAAATTATAAACATGCAAGATATCGTCCGTAAAAATTGGCCAGAAAGTCAAATACAAAAAGCTTTGCGAGACAACAGAGATATTTTTGAAGAAAGAAGGAGAAAATATGAGTTGGAGGAAAAAATACTTAACGAAAAACGTTACAGAAATGCAGATGAACTAAAATTAAACAATTGTGAACAAACAAGAAATTAGAATTATTGAGTTACTAACCAATCCACCCCGGAAATTTTTCTCTGTTTGAGAGACATTGAAAAAGGACCCCGACACCTCCCTCGACACAATCACCACACCCTGAAGATCCCTGCCCGGTAGAAGCTCTGCCGCTTCTTCCAGTGAAATAAGCGTCTCAAACAAGAAAATGCGGTACAGATCAACGTCCGCGCTTCAATGGGGGGGGTCTTTTTCGGGATGAAGTTCGTGAGTTAACAACCATTATTGTATCGGTTCAGTCCGCGTTTTTTGATATCATGTTTGAATACTTATAAAGGTACCAGCATGCTACACTGCGATACGGTTTCCAGCGCTCGGCAATGTGTACTATTTGAGAAGTATCACCCTGATCAATCCCGTAAACATCCGAAATAATTTTCCTTAGTGCAAGATCGTGGATGGGAAGAACGTCAAGTCTTGCCAATCCGAACAGTAGAAACATGTCAACTGTCCAGTCCCCAATACCTTTTATGCTTTTCAAGACCGCTCGAATCAAATCATCATTTTTTTCTTCAATATTTTGCAATTGTAGCATTTTACTTTCATGTTTTTTTGCAAGATTCAATAGACACTCATATTTCCGTCCAGAAAGTCCCGACTCCATGACTTCTTTCGTTTTCAACGAGAGAAATGCACTCGGAGTTATAGAACCCGAAGAAAATAGATTCCGGAAACGCCTAGTAATTGCATCTGCTGAGTTCTTTGACAACTGCTGGCTTATTATGGCATCTGCTAAAAATTCAAATCCAGAATTTCTAGGAGTGAGTGTGCATGGACCAATCGAATCAATGATGGCTTGTATTTTTTTATCTTTTGTACGGAGTTGGCTGCTTATCTCTTCTAAACTTATTGATTGCGACAACTTTCTAATCTGCTGATCGGTATTACTCGGTATTTTCGAATATTTCTTCTGCCATGCCGAAACAATTTCGTGGACTTCACTATTGCTCTGTTCTGCAACAAACATGCTGAAATCGCTTATCAGTACATGATGACCTTTTGATGATTTGTTTACATTGGTTTGTTCGTCTTCCAGACTTTCAAATAATGTTTGTTGAACTTTACTGCTTTTTGAAGAGTATGGGCTTTTCTTGACATAATCTCCCATCGGGGAAAGACCTTTTTCAAACCGAGCCAGTATTGTCTTTAATGCTTCGTGACTATTATCTACTCCTATCCAGAATCGTCCCATATCGTTGGCGACAGTCAGAGTCGTTCCGGATCCAGCAAAACAGTCCAATACCAAGTCTCCAGGATTTGATGACGCACCAACTATTCGGCGAATAAGATCAGGGTTCTTTTCGGTTGGATATCCGGTTATTAATATGTTTTGATTATGAGCATCTCGAAATTCCATCCAAATATCTTGCACACCAACGCCGGTGTGATCGTCAAGATAGATCTTTCTTCTTGGATTGTTGTTTTTTGACCAGTATATTTCTCCCCTAGCGTCCATTGCATCGAGCGTTTCCGGTGGATATTGCCAATGTTTGCCGGGAGGAGGTAACATTCCACGCCACAGACCGCCCGTTGCTCCATTTCTAACTCCTGGAGCATGTAATGGAACTTTCATGTATCTTCGGCCGTTATCTGCTTCCGTGTATTGATATTCTTTTACACTTTCATCAGACAGCACCTCAACAGGACGGTTCCAAACATATTTGTTAGTCTTACTGTAGAAAAGAATAAAATCCGCAATATTGCCATAAGCCTTACGCGTATAATTTTTGGGGTTGCATTTTTTCCTGACAATCAAGTTTCGGTAATTTGAAGCACCGAATATCTCATCCATAACGATCTTCATCTCAAAAACCATTTTGTCATCAAGATGAAGGTAGATAGAGCCATAATCTGACAAAAGCTTATGAAGCAAGATTAGACGTTCTCTAAGGAATTCAATATATTGCCCGCCTACCAGAGTATCTTCGTAAGCTTTCTGTTGTGTACGAGATAGAAACGCACCTTTAGTAGAAAAAGGGGGGTCTATATATATGAGTGAAACCTTTCCGCAGACAGATGAATCATTAATGAGTGTGAGGAGGACATCAATATTATCTCCATGATACAACCTATTAGGCGATTCATGATGGAAGATTTCTTGGAATCTCTTAGCAAATGAACTCGTAATTTCTTCGACCGAGCGCTTGCCTTCATATTCAAGTCTCGCAGGATGATAATTGTGTTTGTTGTTCTTTCCTGGTACTCCCGTTGCCATTACTTCATCTCCTTAGATAAAAGCCAATCAATTGATATTCGATCTGCAAACATCCTCAAAGTAACAACTTTCACCAAGCCGGGCCACGAGTCTTCAATATAAGCATAATCACGCCACATAGAACCTAACAATAATCCAGGCCCATCATTTAAAAAAATCACTTTAAGATTTAACCCTTTTTCTTTTGAATATTGGACAACTTCATTGGCACAATCTCGATACTGACCTGTGCGGTCATCTTCTTGTGCTCCGCCCCTGTCAGAATCATACCTGGCCAGACCTACAGCAACAGGTTTATCCTCATGAAAAAGAACAAAATCAACTGGCCGATCAGGTTTCGGATAGTGTTCAAAAAGTTCTCCCATGATAACATCTTTGCCTGCTCGTTCGGGGCCTATTATTCTCATATCAGAAAACTGTTCTCTGATAATCGTAAATAAACGTTCAGTAAGATCATAACCTTTCTGGCCTCTATCCTTGTATTCCCAAAGCACTGCACATAGAGCTTCATCGGGCATAGGTCTTGCGCTGAAATGTGACTGAACTTCAGTCACAGCCCGAAAACCCTTTCCAAACCGATCACATATTTCCTTGGCTGCTGACTTCTTCTTTAACATTTCGACGGGCGTCTCAGGACTTACATATTTTCGAAACACCCTGCAAAGTTGGATTCTCATCCATTGAGGACTAGTATTTGCTATCGTCATAAAGAAATCTGTTGAGGAGTGTGCGCTCTTCAGAAGTTGTCCGAATGTTACAAGAACCGGTTTATATAGTTCACAAGCAAGGGGAAGTACATCGGGGTAATATTCACCAGTTGAAAGAGTTATCCATAAATGTCCTTCATCTCGATAATCCATAAAGGTTCTTTCTTCTCTTCTTATCATTTTTTTCCTTTCTGGTTATCATGAGTAACTAATTATGTCTGTAAATTATGCTCATCTTGCCCTAGCATTACCCATTCTGTCAAGAAGAGTTCTCAAAGCCCAAATCCAGAAAAACGTATAGCTGGATTGTGCGGCGAAGACTGCCGAAGCATAAGAGATTGTTCCCTCAAAAACTTAATTAATCATGCGTCTCAATATTACATTGATTCCATCTATTAAAGGTATTCATGTTATCTACGACAATATATCCACCCAAAACCTTCACATTGACCACATTTACAGTCCTCTTCACTACCTGAAGCTTTACAAACAGGACACTCTTCCCAATCTCCTTCACTAATCGCACTACGCCAGACCCCTTTACATCGTTTTCTATTATAAACGTTCCCACAACGTTCATTAATCACACTCGGGTTTCTATTATAAGCACGACAGACTGTACAAACAGCAACCGGCGGGGACAGTTTGGTACCCATTGCTTATTACTCCTTTGCAATATATTCTTTATTCAAACTTTATTCAGCTCATAATACCAGAATCTAACTACAACATCCAAGATGGGCAGGAATTCAGACTTGCTACCATCTGTCCTAGTAAAAGACACAAATGATCTGAAATTCGTTTCGGTAGTATACTCATGGGAAATTGCAGTAATGTCCAACCCACGTTCGTTAATTTCAATAGATTCTATTGCTGCCGGTGACGACACAGTAGTGTATCGTGCTTTTTTCGGGTCAGTGTCAGTATACAAGTGCTTGTATGCATTAGCTATGCTTTGAATATCACGAAATGCACCATTGGTTTGTAGACACACATACTCAACATAATCACCTTTCGATTTATACTGTGAAACAAGTTCCGGCTTATTGAGTCTGTAGTATTCTTGATAATGATCAGCTAAATGAAAAGCGGCTACGGAAGCATTGAATGCCCGCCTTACGCAGCCCGGATTCATGCGACAGTCATCGGCATTTCCCACAACAAATGCTTCAAAAAACTGTGTCGGCGTCATTCCCATGACTGTTTATCCCCCTTCCGTTTCCCTTTTCAAAACTCAATTAATCAAACGTCTCAATGTTTTGTCAATTCGTCTTTTCATGAGCCGATCCACAGCCTGTAGCAACAACCTTCTGCTGTTCAAAAACAGTGAAAGCCTGTTCCGAATCACAAAACGAAAAAGCCGCAGCCCGAGACTCTCTCCAAAAGATCATCAGCAAGATACACCCACGAAAATCGCTTGCCCGTTGAAGAATGCCGGTCTCGCTGTCGTTTGACACAGCAAGTTAATTAATCGCGCTACTCGGCTCCGGGCTCTACCCGAGAAAGCACGGAAGCCTCCTCCCATGAGACTTTGAAAGATCTGACCGCTAAGAATCGCGGATACCGAATTATCTGAGCATGAAGCTGTCTTCTATCGTCTCGGCTGAGAAAACGACGGAGAAGGCTGTTCCCGCTCGGGAGAAGGGGATTCTTGTCGAGAGATCTGCTGTCACTGATCGCAGCTAATTCGCCTGATAGCCGGATTAGCTGCTTGCCGCTGCCATCACTGCTGCTCATTCACGGTCCCCTGCTCCCTGTTTCCGATTCTACTGTTTCCATTGCCGATGCCTGCTCCTTTTGCTGCATGCTGCTGCTGTTTCTTGTTGTCTGTTCTTGCCGGTGCTGTCTCCTGTTGCCTGCTGTCTCCGGTGCTGCTTCCTGATCCCTTTCCCGCTGTTACTGTTTCCTCGGCTGTTGCCTGTCTCTGTTACTGCTACAGACACCTGATGACTTCTGGTGAAGAACTGTGAAGTCCTGTGCCGATGGAAATAGTCATGTAATCAACAGAGAAGATGCTGTATGTGTGGAGGTGTGGGCTTTATTAAGAAATTCTATCCCTGAACCGATCAAAATTTCTTAACGCCATAATCCTCATATCCAAGTCGGTCTTGAAGCCAACATTTCCCGAAACCCTGTTCTTTTCCCTCTTAAAATAATGAACCAGATCCGAGAATGTCTCAATATTGTTGTCCTGCAGAAATCTCTCTGCCCTGTGTCCGGTTCCTATTAGCATCCTTTTTGTCATCGTCCGACGGCCATCGATTCCTGCAAGCCAGAGCCCAAGTCTGCATACGTCGATCCTTTCTTTCACAAGATACTTATCATCCATGCTGTCGAAAAACGCCTTGAAGTCAAATCCAACGAGATCACGGATCCTACTTATCCTTGAATGCTTGAATATGCTGTCTGCTCCCCTTAACCGCCATTCCGTATGAATACACGGCCGCCTGTTGATCTTCGAATCCCTCACATAGACAACAAGTTTCAACCGTGCTGATACTGTGAAGACAGAATAGAATGTGAACTCTCCACACAGCCCATTTTCGAGATCTCTCTGATGTTGCTTATTCGTTTTTCGTTCGGCACCGCGAAACGTCGTCGCGTACGAGTACTTTTTTCGTAACGTACGACACATCCACTTTGCCCGTTCGTTTGCTTCTTCACTCGATTCCATGAATGTGTCATGAGCAATTTCAAGATAGTTGATCCGAGAACCGCTACCGATAATCGCTTCGCTTTCCTGCAGCATCGTCAAACAGAGTGCGGACGGAGCCGTCAGTTCAATACGGGAAGCAAAACCCCATGCATTGCTTCTAACAACCCTGCAAGAGAGGCTTTCTTTTTTCAAGCGATCAATAAGAAGCTCTTGATTAATTAAGTTCTTATTCTGAGTGCTCAAGATCTGAATCCGGTCAAAATAGTATCCCTCCTTGTCGGATACATTCATTGCCTGCCTCCTATTCTTAGCATCTCCCGCCAATTCGGGAGATGCCGTCAATTGATTTGATGCATGTTAACCTCGTTAAGCAGGGAGAAAGAGGTTAATACTCTTTGAATTCCTTGATCACCTGTTCAATCGTGTCACCCGTGTAAGCTTTGCGCCATTTGTCGGTTGGTCTGCCGTCTTCCGTGAAGAGCCCATCCTTGATGGCCTTCTTCTTGATCTGTGAAACGTTCACTTCCGTGCACTCAAGAACTTCGGCAATGTCCCGTTGCTTCATGCCCAACCCGATCAAGGCAATGATGTAGGGTGGTCGTTTTCTGTCAGCGTAATGGGACGTCTGCCAGGGCAATCCGCTATCCGGGTCATGTGCAATTCTTATGGTGAACGGTCTCAGGGCATTGTCACGCTTTCCCCTCTTCTTAACGAATTCGACTTGAAAGTACGCCCCGCTGGATCTTGTGGCGTCTGCAAGGTCTTTCAGTTTGATCGTCCAATCAACGTTATCGTACCTGCCAGACGTACCTCTTGGGTTTCCCTTCAAACTTGCATGATGAATCACAATCACGGCAATTCCCATGCGTCTCAGTGTAAGAAGCCATTGATTGATGTCATCCCAATCTTTCTTCGAATTCTCGTTGATTCCCGGAGTCAGACTGGAAACATTGTCGAGGATAACGAGCCCAATGGAGAGGTCCTTGCGGACCACTTCACTGATCTGGTCCCGCCACTTCCGTTCCGTGATATTGATGATCTGCATATCCGTCTGAGCTGCGATCTCTGACGAAAGAATGTTCAAACATGCTTTGTCAGCAGGGAGATCTTTCGCAAACTGCAACAGTCGCTCTTGAATGTCGTCCAGCTGCATTTCTCCATCGGTGTAAAGACAGCCAGCAGGGTTATCTACTGTCCATTCCCCGATTGTAAGTTGCTTCACGACAGCAATAGCAACAGACCATGCGAAGAATGACTTCCCAACGCCCGCTTTGGCGTAGACCAAGGTAAGCGAACCGGCCTTGAGCCATGGTCTCATGATATGAGGTCTTTCCGGGAGTTTTCTTGTCATTAAGTCGCTGGCAGAGACCATCATGTCGGAGATTGAATCGTTCAGTTTTGTCTCTGAGACATTGCCGGGAAGTGGCGTCTCAGTATTATTGTTTCTCCACGGGAGAGGTCTGTTCAGCCGGTCTGATTTCCTGTGCAGCATGATCTTTGTATTCTCGTTCATCGTAAACCTCCTCTTCAGTTGACAGTGAGAGAGTCGATGGTAATGACCGGGTTTATCTTGATCCAGGTCTCCACGTCTTCAACGAAGTAGAGAACCCGCCGCTTCTTACCGGTCCTGCTGTTGAGCACGTAATACTTCGGACCCCGTTTCTGGCAGCGCATGTTTGCCAGAGTCCCGACGGGGATCCCATAGATGGCCTCGACCTGCTGCGGGGTCAGCGTCCGCTTCTTCTCTTGCTTGCTCTTCATTGGTAGTGCCTCCTTTCTTGAATTTTGGGGGCACTCTAACGGCATAATACGGCGCCGTCGCGGCTTGAGAGGTCAGCCGTACTTATGTCTCACTGTGGTATAAGGGCCTGGGGGTTACTTCTCAGGGGGTAATAAGAAACCGGCTCTTATTCATCTGGCGAGTCCGGAACGAGAATCGGCTCTTCGGGAAAGATGCCTAGCTCGACGTTTCTTATTATATTTCGGGCTTTTTGCAGGTCACTACGGAATGATCTTTGAATATCAGGGTGCTCACCGGTACGCTTGGGGTCAAGCATCGCCGCAATTTCTTTTATCTTTAGACCTTGCTGCTGTAAATCGTAAACTTTAAGATAACGTTTCAGTTCTTCATAGCGAACACGGCTGATGGGCATAGCGAATCTTTTGAAGATGTAATCCGCGACTCTATATACTAAGTCTTTTTTCCATTTCAAACGAATGTCTGCTATCTGTTTTGAGATATCTTCTATGGTAATATTGCCAACCATCGGTACGGCAACAAAAACATAGCTGCATTCTGCTTTTGTTAGAAGCCTTATTGAATCTTCCGGTGTTTTAATTATTTTCTTGCTATCCATATGTCGTCTGAATTGATTGACATACTCCGGCAACATTGTACAAATATCTTGATCGTTGAGATCTAACACACGCAAATCTTTACGCTTTTTCCTGTTTTTCCACCAATCGTTGAATGAAGAATTGAATATATCACCAAAAAACTCATAATTACGCTGCAAGCTCCATATGTACATAGTGCGCTCATTTTCGGGTGTGCCCAACTCATAATCGACAATTCTACCATCCTCTATGATAGAATATGACCGATCCTCATTTTTAATAATTTGCACTGGGTAAGGTTGTGACTCGCAATATATTTTGTAGTTATCGCTTCTTTTAAGATACTCCCACCATAGCTCATATATTTCTCTTTCGGAGGGCTTTTTATCTCTTTCCGGCATGGCTCTCTCCTTTTTTCTTTTTTAAAAACTTCTCAAGGTTCAGGACGGCTTGTTTCTTGTGCTCCGGCATCAGGTGAGCATACCGGGAAGTCATGGCAAGGGTTTTATGCCCGAGAAGGTCGCGTATCGTCAAGATCGGCTCTCCATTGAGCGCGAGCCACGATGCGAAGGTGTGACGGAGGCTGTGGAAAGTGATCTTCTGCCGAGGGTCTGTGATGCCGTCGTTGAGGCCGAGCTTCTTTATGGCGCGTCCGAAGGTCGCAGAAACGTAATTGACACGCCCTCCGTGCCGACGATCTCTAAAGAGCAGTTCATCCGGACTATCGGGCTTCCGCATAGCAAGCATTTTTTTCACTGTGTTGGACATGAAAGCTTTCCGGCTTTGCTTGTTCTTCGGATCGGCTATGTGAATCATGCCGTTTTCGAAGTCCAAGTCTTGTCCGCGGATATTACAAATCTCTCCGAATCTCAAACCGCAGTGTAAGCTCAACAGGGCCATGTCGTGTAACAACTGTCCGGAGGCGCTTTTTAACTCTATCAGCAATTTGTCGGCTTCTTCGGGTGTCAGAAACCGCTCCCGCTGATTTTGAAGAACCGGCATCTTCACGCCTTTGATCGGGTTTTCCCCTTTATACAACCCCCACAAGACAGCCTTGTTGAACATCTGACGGAAGAGGACAAGGGTATGCTTCACACTGGCAGGGGATAGGCCGTCTCTGGCGATTTGGTTCTTGAGGCGTTCGAGGTCTAGCGGGAAGATCTCATCGAGACGCTTATCATCGAAGGTAGGAGAAAGATATCGGCCATAACGAGATGCATCATCGCAACCACCCCTAGACTTATTCTCTGCTGCCCATTCGAGGTACTTAGAAGCTATGTCTTTGAAATATGGGGCCTTCACTTTATCTTGCGGTAATTCATCCCCATGTCTCACGTTACGGAGACGATTTGCCCGCAAGTCGGACGCGACCTTCGCCGAATAGCCCTCGCTGAGCCAACCTACCTTCTCCCAGATTTTCTTACCGAACCGTTTGTACGTTATGTCGAAGCAGACGTCCGGTCTGCCGTTGTGAACTCTCTTCTCGGCTTTCCGCTCATAAACGCCAGTGTATCGGGTCGGTGTCCGTTTCATGATACCCTATAGCTACCCTTTTCGTTCATTCTGGCTGATTTTGGGTGATTTGTCAAGGAAAGGAAAAACCGACCAACTATTTGATTATTATTGATTATAAATTACCTGTGATCACGGGTGAAGGGTGTGTCAATTTGTACTTTTAATCCGTTGGTCGTCGGTTCGATCCCGATACGTCCCACCAATAACAAAAGGGGGCAGGCAAACAGCCTGCCCCCTTCCTTTTTTTATCCGGCTTGCTCATAGCTGGCGGCTGTCGAAAAGTATCCCTACCAAAAGAATTCCGCCAGCCTCCCTGCAGAGGGGTGCGAATGAAGCGAAAAAGGGGGCTCGACCTTCCGGCCGGCCCCCTGTGTAGACAGATGCCGGAGCTATTGTTTCTTGTCTTCGATCTTGCCTGCTTCTCCGGTTTCGTTCATGGAACTCCTGAAGCCCTTTATGGTTTTGCCCACGGAACTTCCCAGCTTCGACAGCTTGCCCGGCCCGAAAATCAAGAGCACAATGCCCAGGATGATCAGAAGATGCATGGGTTGAAAAAGTCCTCGAAACATGGTGACCACCTCTGCAATTTTTCCGTCAGATATAACGCTGAATCCGGCCTGTCAAATCAAATGCGTCCCCCCGTTCCGTCAACCGGCATTGGAAATGGATCACCGGGGCATCCAAAGGTCCAGATTATATCAAGCCAATGCACACTCCGGCCGACCGTTCTGCCCGGCACTCACAATATGCCAATGAAGATATAGCTTTACATCGCTTCTCTCTTTGGTTATCCAGTGTGTGCAATTGAAGCGCGTGCAGTGATGAGGGAGGTTACGAAAAGGTCCCGGTCTTCCGGACCTTCCTGCCGTCTTCCCTGCCCCGGGGATATGCCCGATGGATGTTCAAGGTGACGGAACAATTGATTTGGAGGAGGAAAGGATGAAAAGACCCTATTTCTGTTTTGTCGTTGCGGTTGTGGTTATGAGCTTTGTGCATTTGTCCGGCAGCATCCTCCTGGCAAAAGAGAAAGGGCCGTCGGACCAGGCTATCAAAAATGTTTATCGACAGATTCTCGCCAGTGCGGACAAGAACGGCGACGGCAAACTCAGCATGGCCGAGTGCACATCCATCTCAAAAAACAAAAACAAGATAGAAAAAGACTGTAAATATTGGGATGCCAACGGTGATGGATACATTACGGAAGAGGAATACGTCAAACAGGCAAGAAACATCATGCGCTAGAAAAGGGCATCCCGCAGCGACCCGATTCAAACCGGTCCTCTGAAGACCTCCCATTTATTCCTGAGAAGCAGGGAAAGGGGTATCATCCTTTATCGGGATACAATTCCAAATCCGGGTACCATGTAGAGAAAGGACACGGGTTACGGCCGAGGAGACCGGATCCTCCCTTTCCGGCGATCGGGGAAACGTTCCGGGGTTATTGCACCTTGTCAATACGCCAGAAGTCGGATGGCACAACCAATGAATTCATGCTCCACATCCTGAAAGGAGGAAGGGAATCATGAGACGAGAGAGAATCCTGGTAATAGCAGCGGCTGCCGCCCTTGTATTCCTGGTGATTGCAGCGCAGGCGATTGGAGCAATGAACATCCTCCTTGAAGACGGCCGCGTCATCTCGGTCCAGGTCAACAAGAACGAAATCATGGGGATTGTCTTCGACAAGAGCCCCGACGAACTCTCGGGAAGGTTCCCGACGCCTGCGCCGCAGCCGGCCCTGTCGTCCGGGGTCCCGGTGACTCTTTACTGGCACATGGCGGACGACGCCGACGTTTACCTGAACGGGGTCCCGCTCAGGAAGTACGAACCTTCCTTCCGGACGCGCGGCGACGAAGCCCCGCACCCGGCCTTCTCGGTCTCGGCCACCATCAGGAACGGAGACGTCTTTACGGTTGGTGGCCGCCGCGGCGGGAGTTATGGTTTCATGCTGATCGCCGTTGACGGATCCGGCCGGATCGTTTTCAGGACGAACCAGCAGTCCTGGAGAACCTACAGGCCGGGCGAGCGGTCCGACTGGTATCTCCCCGCTGTGGCTGCCGCCTCGCCCCAGGGGCCCGTCACCGTCCAGTCAGACCCCTGGTACCCGCAGAAGGAGCTGAATCGCAAGTTTGGCAACCAGGCTCTCTCCGTCTGGGCTTCGCCGAATGATCGCTTCGCTTTTCTTACCGCGACGGTGGTTTTACAGTAGGAGACGGCCTCCCTTTTTTCGTCCCTGCATGGCCCGGGGATCGGCCTCGCGAGAAAGCAGTCGCACATGTTCCCGGCAGGCATCCTGATCTATGGCTCCTCTCCGGCTGCTCCGGAGAGGAGTCGAAGATCGGGCCGCCGGCATTGGAAAGTAAACAAACGCCGGTTATCTGAAGACGGCGGAGAGGAAAGCGGGTCTGACGACCATACGAAGCCCAGCTGTTCTTCGCCGTCTATATAGGAATAGGCTTTGGACTGGAAAACCTGAAACGTCTTGGTGTTGTCACGGCATACGCGGTGGGAGGTTCGGTGGCGCGGGTCGGCTTCACCCTGCTTCTTGGTTTTGGCCTCACGTTCTTCAAAAAATCGAGCATTCTGAGCGGCTTTCTGAGCACGGCACCGGGCGGCATGGCCGAGATGGGCGTACTGGCCATTTCCCTTCATGCCGATATTATCACCGTCGTGGCCTTTCAGCTCTTCCGGCTCTTCTCTATCCTGCTCCTGTTGCTCCCTTTTCTGAAAAAGTGCTTCCAGTAACCAACGCCCGACAGGACGATTCATCTTTCTTCCATCATTTTTTTCAGCGTTTTGATCAACTCCGTCGGACTCGGTTTCGCAAGCTGGGCATCGGCATGGACGGACTCGCCTTTATGTCGCAACTTTTCGGTAATCAGTGACGAGAATAAAACAACCGGCAGGATTTTCAGCATCGGGTCGCTTTTTACCTTCTGGCATAAATGATAGCCGTCCATCTGGGGCATTTCGACATCCGAAAGAATGATGTCGATGAAATCGGTGATGGGCTTCTTCTCCTCCGTGGCCTTGCTCCTGAGGTCAACCAGATGCTCCCAGGCCGCGCTTCCATCCACCGTCGAAGTGACGATGAAGTCACCATTCTCTTCAAGGGACTGTTTCATGGCCCGGCGGATCATACCGGAGTCGTCGGCATGAAGAACGCGGAACGGGCCGTTCTTTCCTCTCCATGTCGATTCCGATTCAAGCTCCTTTTTTTCGGCCGGCTGAAGCTGCGGGACCGCAAGACGGGGATCGATCTCACTGATAGCCCTTTCCAGATCAAGCATGAGAACGGTTCGGTCTTCCAGGTCGATGAAACCCGTAATGGCGCTGCTGTAATTTTGCATGAAATTGTCCAGGGGTTTTATGTTTGTCCAATTCGTGCGGTGAATCCTCGTGATACCGGACACCAGAAAAGCGGATGTCACCTTGTTGAACTCCGTTATGATCGCGATCGCCCTCCCGTTTTCGCGGCGCTTTCTGCCCAGCCAGAGGGCCATGTCGACAAGGGTGATGACCTTGCCGCGGTGGTCGAATACGCCGGCGACAAACGGCGAGGCTTTTGGCGGTTTGATGATTTTCGGTACGCTGATGATCTCGAGAACCTTTGCCACGTTGATGCCGAAATAGCCCTTGTATCCCCCCTCTTCATCTATATAAATCTCAATGATCTCAAGCTCGTTCGTACCCGCCTCCAGAAGAATCCCCTTATTGTCCGATGCGGCCATACCCCCTCCTCTCCCAGTGGTCATTAAAAACGATAAAGCAATAAGCGTACCATTTATCATTGAAGGTGCCGACCATTATTCCTGCGGCCGCGGCCTGCCAGGGGACGGTACGGGAAGCCGTCCTCCCCGTCCACGGGTCCAATGGCAGGAGGGATACGTTCCGGAAGGCTGTTTCTTCAGGCGGGTTTATGATCGGGATGGTGTTGAGGTCGGATTGGCGGTCTGCTTCTTTTCCCGGATGAAGCAGCGGGGATCCTCGGCCAGGTAATCGCCGCTGTATGCCAGGGCGCGCCCCCGGCATCCCCCGCAGACGGAGACGTATTCACATTCGCCGCACAGCCCCTTCAGCGTCTGCTCCCGGTTCCGCAGATTCGTGAAGACCGGCGACGTTTCATAGATTGTGCGGAAAGACTGTTCCCGGACGTTTCCCCCGCTCACTTCCACGAAAGGGCAGGGCCAGACGTCGCCGTTGGCCTTGATGTAAACGAACCCCCGGCCGGCGGCACAGCCGTGAAAGACCTTTTCAGCCAGCTTCAGTTTCCATCCCCGGTTGATCCCTTTCTTCCCGAGGAGATAAGGCCAGTATTGAGGTCCGGCGACGGGCTCGATGATGGTCTGCACGTTTTTCTGCTTCCCGGCGATCAGCTCGCTGAGCTTCTGGTTGGCGCTTTTCTTCAGCGTGGCGTTCTTGATCTTCTCCCCCCGGCCCACCGCCACGAGTTGATACATCAGCATGATGCTTGCCTTCTGGGCGTCAACAAAATCAATGAGCGGTTCCAGATGGGGGATGTTGTATTCCATGGCCGTTGTATTGACCTGGAGGAGAATGCCCGCCTTTTTGGTCGCCTCCATCGCCCGCATGGTCAGATCGAACGCCTCGGGGTTGTTCCGGATGAAATTATGAACGTCGGGATCGGCCGCATCCAGGCTGATGGCATTGCAGGCGACGCCGTGATCCTTCAGCTTCCAGGCCGTTTCTTCATCGATGAGGGTGCCGTTCGTCGCGATGATATTGACGAATCCCGCGCGCTGGGAGTGCCGGAGAAGCTCGAAGATGTCCCCCCTGACCAGCGGCTCCCCCCCGGTAAAGATAAGGGTGCGGAACTCCTGCATCTCCGCGAGCTGGTCAATGAAGCGCTTCCCTTCATCCGTCTTGAGTTCCCGGGGATCCGGTTTGCCGCTCGTGGCGTGGCAGTGGATGCAGCGCAGGTTGCACGCTGACGTCACCTCCCAGACGGGATGCCCCGGATAGCCGATGCACCCCATGCCCAAGGCGCCGTTGGAGACAGGAATGGATTTCAGGCTGTGCCGGGCAATCCAATGGGGGAGTTTCCGCCAGTCGTTCAGATAGGCCATGAGCAGGGCGCTGCCAAGCTGTCTGGGCAACAGCGAAGGCGGCCAGTAGCATGGTTTGAAGGCTCTCATCATTTCCAGAATGCCAGCATGTAAGATGCGGTCGTTCCGAGATTCACGGCAATCGTGAGGCCGCACATCGTTTCCAGGAGCTTGCGGTTCCGGTCCGCATTGGCAACGAGCATCCCCATCACGATCAGAGATGTCAGAACGACGGGCATATAGAGGTAGAGAGCGATGTGCGGGACACCCGCCCGAAGCGACAGAAACATGCCGCCCCAGGAGAGGACGGCAAAAGCGATGTAAATGCCTTTCCCCCATGTTTTCCCAAGCCGCACAAGCAGGTTGCGTTTACCCACCCGTTGATCGGCCTCGTAATCGGGAAATTCGTTCAGGAGGATTACGTTGAAAATCGACAGGGCGATGGGAAGGGCCAGCCAGTGGATAAAGGGATGGACATAGCCGGTCTGTATGTAGAAAGCCGTGGCGACCGGGAGCCAGCCATAGCAGATGCCGATAAAGAATTCACCCAATCCCGTTTCCACGAGCCGTACCGGCCGGGTGGAATAAAAGAAGCCCGACAGGGCGCCGAAACAGCCCATCAGTAGTGTATAAGGCCCCGTCCGGTAATGGAATTGCAGGAGCAGACCGATCGCACCGGCGATGATGAAGGCAATGATGCTCGTCCAGAGCGGGACCTTTTCCGATACCCTGCCGGCGGGCATGACACCGGACCCTCCGGCAAAGCGGCTGGGGAAGATGGCCTTGGAGATCCGGTCTTCCTCAATATCGAAATATTCCCCCGCCTGATACGTCGAGAGCATGATCATGATCACGGCGAGCGTTCCGAGAGCAAAAATGCCGAAGTGAAAGAGGTGATCCATCCGCCAGGCGAGGAGGGTTCCCAGAAAGAAGGGCAGGACGCCTACGGTATGAAAGGGCGGTCTCGACAGGGAGAACCACTCTCCCCATGCTATTCCAACTGTTTGTTTATCCGACATAATTACCCATAATACACCCTTCGGAACAAAGGATGTTCGACCTAACACAGGAGAATCTGCTTGTCAACAAGGGGGGACAGGCGAACGGCCACTCCTCTGTGTCTTTGTCTTGCCTGCCGGGGCCGACGAGTTTCGAACATCTTCCCGGGAAGGGGGCGGAGAAAGTATATATACGCGGCGGTCCGGATGTATCTTTTTGCGCGGGAATCACCTTCTTGCGAACACTCCGCCCCGTTCCGCAACGAGTCCCTTTTGCATGAGCCATCGAAGATGCTTCTCCGCATGGAGGCGCTCGCCGAATTCGTAGAATTCGGCAGGCTGCATCGGTTTCCCATAAAAAATCCAGGCGTCTGCGATCTCGGGAAGCGTTCTCGGCCGTTCCAGGAATTCCAGATATCTCCTTTCCCGGTCATAAATCGCAGACTCATAGTTTTCCCAACGTCCATCCGGGATTCTTTCAAAGACGCCCTTCCCATGGCAGGCAAGCCACTGTTTCGCCGGAATGGCTTTCAGGCGGCGGAGCGATTCCAGGGTGTCCTCGATCGTTGCATAGACCTCTCCATACCAGGGACCGATCGGCGTCAGATCGTAGTCGCCCAGGAACAGAATTTCCGGTTCCCTGAAGTAGAAGGCCAGGTGTCCCGGACTGTGGCCTGGAGTCCGGAGAACCTCGACCGTGACGACCCCCAGATCGATCACTTCCCGATCCCTGAGAAATCGGGCCGGTCGCCGGGGTCGGAAGTGAAACTGCTTCAGCAGGATCTCGCGCCAGTAATCCCGCGCCGACGGGCTTTCGACCCGATACCAGTCCATGTAGATCTCCGGATCCGCCAGCGGCGGCGCATCCTCCTCAGACATCCACAGGGGGAGGTGGTCAAACAGATCCAGGTGCATCAGGTGATCTTCGTGCCAGTGCGACAGCCAGACCGTTTGCACGGCCCCCTCATCCCGCAGGCGCTTCAGCTGCGTGCGGTCGGAGGAAGGATCGATGAGGACGCCTGCCTCGCGAATGAACAGGGAATGACAATAAGGGTGGCGGCCGTCATTCTCTCCGCGGATAAGGGTGATCGGACCGTACTGTTCCATCTCCGTCATGTCGGCAATCTCCGGCTTGGATAGGATCGATGAGCGCTCTCGACGCGGCACAGCGACGTTTAGAGTGTTCCGGGGAAAAGATCAACCTCCGAATTTCACCGCCTGCGGTCCGATCCATCCCTGAAAACCCATCGGGCTCCCCTGGAGAGAGTCATTAATTTCTCTTATTCCAGATCGAAATCGAACGCAGGGTCGGACGGATCGTCATTTTCATGACGAGCAATGTCAATTATTCAAGATGATGCTGACCATAACCTTTTCGATCCTTCCGTCTTGCCGCCCCGGCCCGTCGGTTTTTGTCCTGCCCATGAGAAGCAAGAGATCCATATGCCGCGTAGCGGTGTTTCCCGGTCGGCACCATTCAGCCAAGGTTGCAGGCAGACTGCACACCGATACAGGGGTGCACGACTTGTGTCCGCTGATTGCCCCGAAAAGGCAGGAGAAAAGATGGCCCTAATATTGCTTCTGGCATCGCGGACACATAATTCCCGCAACGAACCCGCAAGGGTCGAAAATACCGAGAGAGGGGGAATGTACATGAAGAAAAGATCTTTGAATTTCAAATTGATGACCGGTGGCATCCTGATCGTTTTAATTCCGTTGGTCGTAGTCGGCGCCTTTAGCGCCTGGAAATCGTCCGACGCATTGACCGATATCGCTGTGAGCCAGTCGGAGATGATCGCGAAGAGCGTGAGCGGGCTCGTCAACATGGCGCTCCTGGAGGAAGTCAAACTCGTCTCCGGCATCGCGGCCGACGCGAACGTCATCGAGGCTACGTCCGGAAAAACCGACGGGGCAATGCAGCGCCTGACGGCAACCATGAAAAAGATCGGTCATGACTACGAAACGATCTTTGTCACCGACTCGACCGGCGCGATCCGTGCGGACGGCATCGGCGGCTCCTACGTCGGTATCAACATCGGCGAACGGGACTACTTCGCCACCGCCAAGGCCGGAAAAGCAAACGTCGGGTCCGTCATCAAATCCAAGAAGACGGGGAGCCCCGTCGCAGTCGTGGCCGCCCCGATCCTGGGAAAGAACGGCGAATTTCAGGGTATTGTGGCCGCAGCCCTCAAGATCGACTTCCTTGTCGAGCAGGTCGTCTCAACCAAGGTCGGCAAGACCGGGTATGCCTTCATGACCGACAACGCCGGGACCACCGTTGCGCATCCGAAGAAGGAATTCATCCTGGAGCTGAACGTGAACAAGCTCCAGGGAATGGAACAGATCGCCCGCCAGATGATGGCTCGCGAAAGCGGCTCGACGAACTATACCTTCAATGGTGTCCCCAAGATCGCCGGCTTTGCCCCGGTTCAGCTCACCGGCTGGTCCGTCTGCTTCACCCAGGACCAGAAGGAATTTCTCGCTCCTGCCCACATGATCCGGAACTTCATCCTGATCATCGCCGTGGCATTCCTGGCCCTGACCGTGGTCGGCGTTCTCTTTTTCGCCCGCGGCATCAGCCGTCCCATCACCAGGTCCG
>JABLXX010000012.1 GCA_013177825.1 Syntrophaceae bacterium | reverse complement strand
GGGTCCTGGTCGGATCCGCCGTGATGGTGGTCCTCCAGATGCTGTTTACCTACACACCCGTCATGAACCGGCTCTTCCAGACGGCTCCCATTTCCGCCCGTGACTGGGGGATGATCCTTCTCATCTCATTCGGGATTTACCTGGCGATCGGCCTCGAAAAGAAGGCAAGAAACGCAGCGCGTTCCTGACGCGGAATCCCGGGGAAGTGATAGATTAGAGCGGCAACGAAAGCGTCTCGGCATCATGTGGGAACCGAGCCGAAGACAGGCTTGGAATGTAGCTTTTGGAACCGGACAACGACGAGGAGGTGAGTGACGATGAACGAACTGTTGACAGGAGCCGTCACGGGCCTCCGTTTCGGGTTCATCATGCAGAAGGCCCAGGTCATCCGTTACGATAAACAGTTGGAGGCCATGCGCCTGAAGGACATGACCATCGTGAAGTTCATGTTAAGCGCCATCCTGGTTGCAATGGTCGGGATTTACCTACTCCTGGACCTGGGTATGGTAAAACTTTCCATCAAGACCACAATCCTGGGGGCAAACATACTGGGCGGGCTGATCTTCGGCATCGGCTGGGCCATAGTAGGTTACTGTCCCACCACGGGCGCAGCCGCCCTCGGCGAGGGGCGCTACGACAGCCTTTTCGGCCTGGCGGGAATGGTCCTCGGGGCGGCTATTTATGCAGAGGCCTTTCCATTCCTCAAGGAAACGGTCCTGACGTGGGGCAATTATGGAAAGATCACGGTCCCGGGCGTCCTGGGAATCAGCCACTGGATCGTCATCATTGTCTTGATCGCCGCCTTCCTTGGAATGTTCGGCCTGTTCGAGAAGAAAGGGCTTTAAAGATCCGGAAGATGGCCGCACGTTCCTGCCTGCATTCGAGTTGGCTTTGCCGGCAAAGACAATTGGTCCGACACTCACTGACGAGGATGGTCATGAAAAGACTCAATCACATCGTTGCAGGGTCTGTTGCCAAGAAGATAATCGGCGCACTCCTGGCAGCACTATTTCTCTCAGGTTGCAGTGCCAAACTCACGCCGATTAAGGCCGTGACATACGTCGACATAAATCGCTTCATGGGCGACTGGTATGTCATTGCGAGCATTCCAACCATTATTGAAGAAGGGGCTCACAACGCAGTGGAGAGCTATAAGCTCGACCCGGACGGAACCATTGCCACAACGTTCACGTTCCGTCAGGATTCGTTTGAAGGCCAGTTGAAAACATACAGGCCGCGGGGGTTCATCCATGACAAGGCAAGCAACGCCGTTTGGGGGATGCAGTTCTTATGGCCAATCAAGGCAGAATATCTGATTACTTACCTCGATGAAGGATATACCCGTACAATCATCAGTCGCACCAAACGGGATTACGTGTGGATCATGGCGCGGAAACCAGCGATTCCCGACGAGGATTACAAGAGGCTTGTGGAGGAGGTGTCCCTTCAGGGTTACAATATCGACAAGTTGAAGAAAGTGCCGCAGCGCTGGCCGGATACCGGCAGATGACGCGGGTGTATTTATCCTGTTCGCATGGGTGCCGAATGGCGGCGCACTCAACATAGGCATACGGGTCCGTGAAACCCGGAAAGATCGAAAACTCCATATGTAGCGGTTATCTGCATTACCTGCTGCAAATCACGGATATTTCATGGCCGGGAACGGGGAGGAAGCGATGAAAAACCTGATATACCTCTATCTGCTGACAGTGCCGGTTTTTTTTGCAATTGACATGATTTGGCTGGGGTTCGTGGCCAAGGGCTTCTACCGCAACAATCTGGGCCACCTTCTTCGCCCGGATGTCAACTGGGTGGCAGCCTTTCTCTTTTACCTCCTGTACATCGCAGGCATCCTGATCTTTGCGACCATGCCGGCCCTTGAAAAAAGCTCCCTGAGACAGGCGATTGTGTCGGGAGGTCTTTTCGGTCTTTTCACCTATGCCACGTATGACCTTACCAACCTGGCGACATTGAAGGACTGGCCTCTCAACGTCGTATTCGTGGACATCGCCTGGGGCATCGTGCTCACCGCCACCGTCGCCGCGGCAAGCTTCTTCATCGGAAAGTGGGTTATGGCGTGAGCCCCCCGTCCTCCGGAGGAGTGCCCCATGATGAACGGAAGAGTCCTCCGCATCCTTTACCAGCCCTACAAGTGGCTTGTTTACCTGCCGCTTTTCGTCATTTCGACGGTCTCTTTCATCCTCCTGGGCATGCCGATCATCGCCCTGTTCGGTCCGGACGCTGGAAATCGTATCGCCGGCCGCGGATGGGCACGATTCAACGGTTTCATAACCCCCATGCGGGTCACCCTCGTCGGCAGGGAGAACATCCAAAAAGGTCAGTCCTATGTGGTCGTTGCGAATCACCAGAGCTCCTATGACATTTTTGTCCTCTGGGGTTATCTGGGAATCGATGCCCGCTGGGTCATCAAGAAGGAACTGCGCAGGATACCTCTGTTCGGCCTCGCCGGGAAGTTGGGCGGCAACATCTACATTGACCGGAGCGAAGGGAGGTCGGCCCACGAAAGCCTGGCGGGGGCAGGAAAAATCCTGAAGAATGGTGTTTCCGTGATCATGCTTCCCGAGGGCACGAGAAGCCGCGACGGAAAATTGCGGGAGTTCAAGAAAGGCGCCTTTGCCATGTCTTTGGCCCTCGGAATCCCGGTGCTTCCGGTTTCCATCGTCGACACGAGGCACATCCTGCCACCCGGAACGCTGAACCTTTTTCCCGGCCGTGTCACGCTGGTCGTCCACAAACCCTTGTCCGGCGATGAATACGGGGAAGACCGCCTTGACGATTTCATCCTGCACGTGAGGGGCGTCATCCAGCAGGGTATCGACCGTCATGCCCGGTTCGAAGCGTGACGTTGCTTACCTGCCGCCCGTGAAACTGCATCGCGTTCGGCCTGTGCACAAGGAAACGAAATGGAAATCGCAGAAACCATCCGATTCGCGGCCTTGCTTGTATTCATCTACATGACCGCACTCTTTTTCGTGGCCTTAAAACGCCATGACAACAGCATCGCCGATGTGGCGTGGGGCATGGGTTTTGTCCTTGTGTCCTGGACAACGCTCCTGCTCTTCGGTGAGTTCACGAATCGGCAGGTGATCGCCAACGTATTTGTCCTGATTTGGGGAGTGAGGCTCTCCAGCCGCATTTATTTCCGAAACCACGGGAAGGGGGAAGACGTTCGATACCGACGATGGAGGGAAGAATGGGGCCGTTCCTTTATCGTGCGGAGCTATTTCCAGGTATTCATTCTGCAGGGATTCCTGATGCTTCTGAACCTTTCCTCCGTGCTCTTCATCAATGCGGGTGATGCGGCTACCCTGACACTCATGGATGGATTCGGCGTGCTTGTCTGGGTGGTGGGTTTCTGTTTCGAAGCTGTCGCGGATTGGCAATTGGACCGATTCATGAAGGATCCCTGCAATAGGGGGATCATTATGGACCGCGGCCTGTGGCGTTATTCGAGGCACCCCAACTATTTCGGTGAGGTCGTTATGTGGTGGGGCATTTACATGATTGCACTGTCGGCGCCTTGGGGATGGATATCCTTCTTTGGTCCTGTAACGATCACTTTCCTGATCATCTTTGTCTCGGGCATACCAATGACAGAAAAACTGATGGAGAAAAATCCTTCATTTGCAGAATATCGAAAAAGGACCAGCGTATTCATTCCCTGGTTTCCTAAAGATTCTTGACCTGTTATGAATTCTTAAAAGTTAGCATTCATCAAGAAGACCGATTCAGCCTTTCTCTCAGAAGATATGTTCAAACTTCAGATCAGAAGGGAGCTTTAGTATTTTTCAAACAAAAAACAAGGGATCAGACGGAACGTCTAACCCCTCGTTTTTATTAGTGGTGGGCGATCCGCGACTCGAACGCGGGGCCTTTGGTTCCGGAGACCAACGCTCTATCCACCTGAGCTAATCGCCCTTTTAATCTTTTCGGATACTTACGACCTTCCTGTTTTCCCCGTCAGATGCCCTGGTGTGAAAATTGGTGTGACTCGATCCCAAAATTTCGACGGCCTTCATTTTGTGCTCAGAAGTGGGGTGTGAATACCGCATGGTCATCGAAATGTCCCTGTGCCCCATGAGCTCCTGGATGGTCTTGATGTCCACCCCGGCCATCCCCAGGCGCGATCCGAAAGTATGCCGGAGATCATGGAACCGAAAGTTGTCAATACCCGCCTTCCGGAGGGCCGCCCACCAACCCGTCTTGACATCTCCGTAGGGCTTTCCATCCTCCGAGAATACGTAATCAAAACGGGAACCGCTTTTGACATTTTTCAGAACCGTTGTCAACCGCTTATTCATGGGGATTCTGCGGATCTCCCCGTTCTTCGTGTGCTCTACGGTGATCACCCGGTTATTCAAATCGACGTTGTCCCATTTCAGGTTCAGGATCTCGCTTTTCCGCATGCCGGTGTTTAGGGCCGTAATGATGATCGCCTCGAGGTGCTTTGACTTCGCGCCGGTCCGGACCACTTCCAACAGCCGTTCCTCTTCCTCGGCCGAGAGGATCCGATCCGCCTCTTTGGGCTCCTTCAGGAACTTCACCTGCCGGACCGGGTTGCCCTGGGCTTTACCCCACTTCTCGGCCATGGTGAACATATGCCGCATGCACCCCATTTCCCGGTTGATCGTTGCCTCCATCGCACCTTCCCTCTTCCGGTCCATCTTGTACTTCTCAAGCAGGAACGGGCTTATCTCGGACAGCTTTTTCCCCGAGAAATACCGGCTCAGGTGCTTCATGGAAGATTCATCCCGGAGGGACGAGGAGGGTTTTTTATTGTCCTTGGAGAACTTCAGGTACTGCTCGCTGAACTTGTCGAACGGGACCTTGAGGGGCTTCGGCTTGTACTTGCCCCGGATAACCTGTTCCCTGATGAGCGTCAGCTTTTCCTTGGCAATCGTCTTGTTGACGGGGCCGACGCTTTCTTTGTACCTCTGGCCATCATAGACGAAATCGACGTACCAGCTTTTCCCTCGCTTGTAGACGCCCATGCGGTCACCTCATATCTCTTCGGTTCGTTTCTGCAGGGCCAGGGAGCGGGCTTGTCACACACCCCCTGGCCTTCAGAATCAGCCGTGGTTAAACGATCTGCCCGCGGAACGATACTTCATCTGTACCGGCGTTGGCAACCCCTTGCACCTGGAATGCCGACAACTCTGCCTTCATGGCGCGGATCTGTAAGGCCAACAGGGAATCCATTACCCTGGGCGCGTTCATGATCAGATATTCCAGCATGGCGAACATCTGTTCACAGAAGGCGAAGTCCGGTGACTTCTTCGGGTCCTCGCCCCTGGGCACCATGCCCGCCTTCTTCATCTCCGCGAACAGGTGGCCAAGCTCTTCCATTCTCTCGCCGTGCATCACGTCTTGGAGGGCGTAGGGTTTCCCGTACCATGCCCCGCCGAAGTTCCGGGCCTCCACCATGTCGTCGACTGTCCGGCTCTTTTCCTCGGCCAATTCCGCCTTCAGTTCCCGGACTCTCCGCGCCAGTTTCCCCACCGGCATTTCCCGCTTCGTTTTCTGCATCATTTTGCCCTCACCTCCTTCGACATGACCGATCCTTCATCCTGGGGGGAGAAAATCTCTAGCGTATGACAATTTGTCATGCGCGGGAGCAAACAAGGGGTATTCTGACGCTTCGCATTGAGCACCTTTTGCATCCGATCTCTCATTGCTTGACGTCGCTCCTCTGAAATCTCCCGTTTCGGTTTCTCCTCTTGGGACTCTCGATAGGGCATGAAGGGGTGAAGGGGGCAACGGGTCACCCGGCAGTCTTCCTTGCCGTCTACAAAGCGCCCGCAGCAGTCGTAACACTTGGCTAAGATGGCTTCCCTCGCGGTCAGCCTGTCGCCGTCCAGGTGCCTGATCAATTCCTTTCTGCCCTGGGCGGACTTTCCATGTTCCCTGATTTCCTCGGCCGGTGACAGCTTGTCATTTCGCATCGCCGTCACCTCCTCCGTCCAGTACGTTCAGGAGGTTTTCAATCTGCTCGTCAACCTCCTTCTCCCATTCCCGGACCGATTCGATCAGCCGTTCCAAGGCCTCCGGATCAACCTCCACTTCCAGATCCGCAAGCTCTTCATCGGTGACCGCCGGGAATTTCCCGATCACGTCTTCCAGGTCGTCCAGCTTCTTCCCTACCGCTGCTAACGCCTGATCCTGCAACACCTCCAACCGCTCTTGTTTCTGTTCTAGCATTGAGGTCCCCCATAAACGAAAAATGCTCGTGGAATTGCTAAGGCTTCATCAAGCCCCCCGGCTCTTGCGAGTGACGGATTCCACGAGCAAATTTGTGTTTATGGCAAAAACAGAAATAGCCATTAACGGATGGCCTTCCGGATGAAATTTTAGCACCAGCAGGATACCAAAGCGGCAGAGAATGTCAAGGGGGAGTTGGAGGGGTGAGATTACCTGGATGGATATAGACCATCCTCGTAGTATGCTAATGACAAAACACTTGACTATGCCGGAGATTTTTGTTTCCGTTCATGCGGTAATCAGCCTTGTCATAGGGGGGAACCGTGGTAAAGGCGACAATCCGTCAGGTCTTTTCTTCTTCCTGTTGTCAGGCTCCTCTAAACTCTATTATCTCCCGATTCTTAAACATTGCTACTGGAAAGGAATGGATTTTGGTAATGTTATAGTTCAAAGGTTCATTCCTGCCAAAAGGAGAGAACAATGAAGATCCGAGAGGTAATTATTCAAAACTGGCGTTCTATTGGAAACATAAAACTTTCTGTCCAAGATTTAATGATATTCATTGGTCAGAATAACCATGGGAAGTCTAATATTTTATCAGCTTTGTTATTCTTCTTCGGTGAAATAGGGCTAGATGACCTCGATTTTAAAAAAGACACCAAAGAGTTGTTTGTTGAAGTCTTATTTGGTGACCTTGATAATTCAGACAGAACAACTTTTAAGAAATATGTGACGGCCAACAATACAATCAGAGTTCAAAAGGTTGCAACCAAAGAACAAATTTCCTCTTATCATGGCTACACAGAAACTCCAATGGAAGATTGGCTTAAAGAAGCCAACATTGCTGCATATGCGAAGCGTGAAGATGCAGAAAAGTTGCCATTGGCTCAACTACTTCCCGGAGGGGGCCGTATTACAAAGGATATTTTCAGGGAAGCACAAGAAAGATATATTGAGAATAACCGGGATAATTTGATATTTTCGTATGAGCTTGAACAAGGTCCTTTTCTTGGAGCCAAAAATGTAGCTAAAGGTATTTTTGGAGAGGTTTATTTTGTGCCGTCAGTGAAGAAGGCTGAAGAAGATCTCAGCACAAGAGGAAGGTCCGTTTTCAGTGCACTCTATGCAAGAGTTATAAATAAAATGTCAGAGACAAACAAAGAATTTAGCGATGCCAAAGAAAGAATAGCATCACTCATGAGAATACTAAACAGAGTCAACGAAGATGGTACAGAGAATGAGGCTAGACCGATTGAGTTAACATCATTTGAGAAATCTCTTGCCGATGAATTACGTAACTGGGCCGCAACAATAGATGTAGAAATAACTCCACCGGATCTTGATGACATATTTAAAGTCGGTGCGACAGTTTGGGTTGACGATGGAATTAGAACTAATGTCGGGCGAAAAGGACAGGGCCTACAGCGGGCGTTAATCTTTGCTCTCGTTCGATCTCTTGCAAAACTAGCGATTCAGGAGGAAGATCGGGAAGATTCACAAGAAGAGAACAAGGATGGGGGAACTTCTCGTAAGGCGTCCAGATCCTCATATTTCATTTTAGAAGAACCAGAACTTTATCTTCACCCACAAGCACAGAGAGAACTCTTTGATTCCGTAGTTGAACTATCCAAGGCTGAAAGCCAGGTCTTAATCTGCACCCATTCAAGTTCTTTTATTAATCTTGATCGTTATCGTTCAATCTGCATCGTTAGAAAGAATAGTGTTGAGGAAGGAACAACTACTTTTCAATGCGTAGAAGAACTTTTTCCCGACCCCAAAGAGAAAGATTTATTCAACATTGCCTATTGGATCAATCCTGATCGCGGAGAGCTATTCTTTGCTCGAAAGGTTATTCTTCTTGAAGGTCCAACAGATAAAACAGTCCTCCCTTTGCTGGCCCACAGGCTGGGTATATTTAGACATGACTACACGCTTATAGACTGTGGATCGAAAGACTCAATGCCAAACTATATCCAGCTTCTCAATAAGTTTAATCTCCCTTACATTGTTGTTTACGACAAAGATCACCAACCGGGCAAGTCAGCTGATGCAATAGCAGCAGCGGATAAAGTATCGAAACGGATCAATTCACAGATCGACAAAACATTGGGCCAATGTATCGAATTGATAAACGATATAGAGGAGGAACTTGGAATTGCAGATCCCAGCAAAAAGAACAAGCCATATGCAACTCTTACACATGTTGAAACAGAGGGATTCTCTATAGAGAATTCCCTCCGAGATAAAATTAATACAATCTATGCGTAGTCGATAACCGTTACAGTTCGCATTATACAATGAAACAGAAAGACAAGCTTGAATATCATGCCGTTATCAACTTTGTTAAGATATACAACTGTAAGCACAAAAGGTTACTGCATTTTATTCGTCAATGCCAACCGCCATTTCCTGACACCATTTGTCGACTCAATAACAAAGAAATTGGAATTGAAGTGGCACATAGCTATGGAACGGGTGTGGAAGCGGCCGTGCGTCTAGGGAATCGCAAGATGAAAGACTTCCCTGAAAAATTACATCAAATGCGTCGGTTAACACACTTAGATGTGCGCGCACTGGGTTCTCTTAATAATATTCTCGCAGGAAAATCGTCAAAGACTTATCAGTTTTCACCTACATGGTTAATTGTACGAAATGCCTTTATGTTATGGTCACTGACTGACTATCGAAAACACAAGAAACAAATTGTTATTCCCAATGTGAATCCATTTAAACAAATATGGCTCTTATGTGATGAGAACTCGATTGCCCCACAGGGCATTATGAGGCTTCAATAAATACTATGCCCTTCAGCACTTCCATGAAAGCCCGGCAGGCCCTTGGCCTGAAGAATGATGATCTGATCGGTGAGCCAGGGCAGGACGCCAAGAGCTTCAACGAGTGGTACTGCCACCTGATCACCTTGGATAGGCATTCCGAATGTCAGAACACCTGAAATACTCGTCAATATCGGAGGAAGACTAGATGAAAAAAAAGAGTGTTCTAGGCATTATTTATATTTGTATGCTTTGCCTGCTTGGTACACAGGCATGGTCAGAAAATATTCTGAATTCTGATTCAGACTACAGTATAAAAATAGCGGTCACAATTAATGAAGACGACTTCATTATGGGGAAATTAGAGTATTCCAACAAATCTCTTCAATTAGTAACATTTAATCCGATTGTCGGCATCATTCATGTTGAACCATATCTATTTATAGTTCTTGAAAAGGCCATAGTTTCGAGAAATGTACACAGAATTAAATGCCGTCCTCTTAATGATAAATATGGAAGCTCGGAGATTACAGGAGTTATTGATTTTAGCAATGAGCTAAAACCAAGAATACATTTAGTTAATGCAAGTGGGTATACTTATGTCAGTAATATGTCTGATGTTGGTAAAAGAAATCACGAGAAGTACATACCAAATGTTTGGTTGGGACATTGATTATTAAGTAATTATGACTAAAATTGGAAGAAATAAACCTTGCCCTTGTGGAAGTGGACTTAAATATAAGAAATGCTGTCTTGATAGAAAACCGCGGGCACGAACGATAATTATAGGTTCACCTGAACCTCTTCATGGATTTTATTACGATAAAGATAAAATGGAGTTAACTGGATTAACTTATGATGATCAATTGATAAAGCCTTCTGTTACATATTCTCAAATTCATTATGAATCGAGTTCAGGAAAGGAGAAGGTAACTTCACGAATCCAAGACAAAGTCATTCCTAATGAAGCCGATCTTATGAGACATCTGTCCTCGATGGAAATGATCATATCAATCGACACGAACACCCGAGAAATTGGAAGTGACAGAATATCAGTAGCTGGAATCGTTCATTGCATAGTTCGCCCCACATCCGAAAATAACCGTTTCTTTGCAGATTTTCAGTGGCAGGGTGCAATTATATTTCGTAATTGTCCGAATGAGTTGTCACCTGAAAAATTCAGTTGGATAAACGCAATAGCAAGAATCAACAATCAGCCATCTAACAGGCCGAAAAAATATGCCCTTGTGTCGGATCATGATCTTGACAATCACACATTATATAACAACAAAGAAAGAGCTTTATTTCGTGATGTTTACTTGCCAGACAACTTTTCGCTTATGTATGGAAGAGGGGATGGTGCAACGGAGAACATCTTAAATTATCTGGTGAAGATGTGTGATAAAAAGTCGACTGATGTACTCAAGCAGATTAATGAAACAGGGTATTTTCAAAACGGTAATGATAGATTATTAATCAGTCAAATCCCTGTGCCTCGTTTATAACAGTAGGACTATATCAATCAGGATGATTATCTGATTGGTGAGCCAGGGCAGGACTGAATAAATAATAAGGAAGGCTTCTGTAATGAATTTACGAATCTACACTAACAATAAGTTACGCAGTGATTTCATTTTTAATGGAATTGATAATCTAATGCGTAAGACCGATACAATTAATATTGCCGTTGCATTTCTCACTGACACAGACATCTTAAAAGAATTAAACAAAAGAGGTTGTAATATTAGAATAATTGTGAGACTTGGATACCCAACATTACCATATGCTTTGGAAAATTTATTAAAAATGGAACGTGTTGAAGCACGATTCTATTCTGATAGAACCTTTCATCCTAAGCTATACATATTTGGATCGTCGGGAGCTTTGGTTGGTTCAGCGAATTTGACAAAATCGGCGATGTTCACTAACCAAGAAATCATGATACAAATAGATCCCGAAGATAATGTATTCAGTCAACTTCTAGATGTTTTTTCTGAATATTGGGCAGAGGCAAATGTTCTAACCAAAGACATCGTTAAGAAATATGATGATATATATAACCAATATAAATCATTAAATGGTGATGAATCGAGGCTTGAAGAAAAGGTTCAAAAATACATAGGAAAGGTAATATTTTCAAATATAACGAGGGATAAAGAAAATAAAACAAAAGAGAATATATTTATCGAAGATTACAGAAAAACATATCAAGAAACGGTTAATGCATTCCGCGCCGTGCGTTCTGTATATGAGAATGTGGGTGCAAGGAAAGTAGATGAAAAACATATACCATTAAGATTAGAGATCGATTCTTTTATTAGCTTTGTAAGGGAAGCACATGCCAAAAAAGACAAGTGGGAAACAACACCCATTATATCGGGAGAAAAGCAAATAAAACAAATTAGAGAACTGATAGAAGAATGGCACGAAACTCCTAGGCTATATTTTGAAAATACAATTGTTAATGAAAATTATCCGAGATTATTATCAGTGTTCGATTCAGAAGACTCTATATGTAAGTCCACACCGGATGAGATGTTTCATGCTCTGTGCACGTTACATTCATTTCATGATCGTTTAAGATATTTTGATGGAGGTTTAGATACACTTAAGAATGAGTTTCTTGGAAAGAATAAAATTGATAAAATTAAGAGCAGTCTATCTTATCTGGTTTTTGGTAAAGAAGATGTAATCGAAAGAATGGCAAAGTTAATATTTGATATTGAATATAAACTTAATGTATTTGGACAAGCAAATGTCCAAGAATTGATCGGATGGCAAAATAAAGAAGAATTACCTGTGGTGAATTCTCGTACTACAAAGGTATTGAGATATTTGGGATTTGATGTTCGTCAATTATGACTAGGTAATGAGGAAAGTTCATAATGAAGGAATTAAAATTTACATTTGCCTATCAATTTATCGCCCGCATTGCTTCAATGGTTGATGACAACAAATCAGAAGAATATATCGAAGATTATTTTGATCCTTCGAGTTTGGAATTTCTCGACAGGATTGCTTTACCGAAAAAGAAGACTTTATTGCACACCTTTATAACGGAGGTGGGTTGTAATGATTGGGAGTGGATTATGCGTCATACAGGAGAAGAAAATATCGAACAATTTAGAAAAATGTGCCGTGATGCTGAGGTAGATATACCGTCTTGGCTTAACGAGAACGAGTTTCATGATCATAGGGATGATGCTTATGAACTACTTGAGATAATAATGGAAAGAATCGCGGAACCGGCATTTCATATTCTGTTCTCGGATCATGAATGTCTTTTTAGGTTTCAGATGATAGTATCTAGCGTGGTAAAGAAAATGAAGAAAGAAGACAACCCTAAAATATTTAAGAAAGATGGGGTATTGTCGCGTCTTAATTATTTGCCAAAATGGTTGACAAATGCTGTATATCATAGAGATAAAGGTCATTGCCAAATATGTAGAAGGGATTTGACAGGATTATTGACCCCAATGTCGCAACATGGATTACATTATGATCACATAATTCCATTACATCAAGGAGGCACAAATGATCCTACAAACTTCCAATTGACATGCGAAAAATGTAATACAAGTAAAAAAGCGGCAATATCTATGCCCAAACCGGTAACTTTTACCTATTGGTAATAACGGGATAAATGAAAATTCTTATTGGTCTGTGCATCAAGAAGTGACATACGCATCAGAATAAATGAGAATTACTTGTTCAACATCGTTGTCAAATTCGTCTTTCCATAAATCCTCGACACCATTTCCCGCAAATCCTCTGGTTCACGCCCCAGAATCTCCGCCATATGGTCAAAAATCCCGCCCCGTTCCTGAACGAACCTCCGGGCCAACTCCTGATCCTCGCGGTCCTGGCAGGTCCGGGGTTCCTTCTGTAGGGTCTCGATCACGTCCAGGAGCAGATAAAGCCACAGGCCCACCTCTCCATGCAGGGAAGGTTCCCTACGGATAATCTCTGGGAGTTCCGCCTTTGTGATCATGGGTCGCTTGGATCGGTGATGTTGACGTGAGGGGTGTTTCATTGATCGACAAGTAGGGGTGTTGGGTG
Source organism: Syntrophaceae bacterium (assembly GCA_013177825.1). Lineage (NCBI taxonomy): Bacteria > Pseudomonadati > Thermodesulfobacteriota > Syntrophia > Syntrophales > Syntrophaceae > Syntrophaceae bacterium. The sequence goes on along the minus strand of JABLXX010000012.1, from coordinate 39,497 downwards.
GGAGTTATCCGGCCTAGAATTGATTTTCTCCCCCTGGGATGACTCTACACCCGTCCGGGAAGAGAAAACCATTTCTAGCGTCCGAAATGGCCGTCCATGCTCCTGGTCCATGACAAAATTTTAACGGGCACCTTCGTTGATGCACCTTGACTGAAATGCCGGTTTCAGTTTCAATTGATTCGGATCCGTTTCGCCTGGACGTACCTCCTTCATGGTCCCGGTCTCCCTTTCTGAAACGCGATCCAGAAAGCCCGGCCATGCAGGGAACATGGTCCGGGCTTTCGCTTTTCTTGCCGCCTCTGTTGCATCGGTAAGCATGCATCCGCGGGAATCCCCAGGGGGGATCAATACGGCGGGATATGAGCCCTGGCTTTTGTGGGTGTTAACAGTAGCAAGGAACAGTGGTTGGCAACGTCGCCATTCGTTCTGCTTGCCTTGTCTACGGCCCAACAGGCCCGATCCCACGCCTGAAGTTCCGCCCAAACCGATTCTTTCATGATTTGGTCCAGGCGTGCCTTAACTTCGGCTTTGATGGCAGAAACCTTCGGCGAGACGAGATGGGAAATTTTATTACGGGCTTCTTCGCGATCCTGTTCCAGGCGGAGCAGGGCATCTTCCAAGTCTTCCACAATCCGCTTATACCCGCCAGCGCGCGAGGCGATTTCACCTTCCCGTGAAGCGGCTTCCGCGTACTCCTGTTCGCTGTCACCCTCGATGATCGCATCCAAGTTGTATGTCCGGATCTGATCCAGCTTCTTCTTCTCCGCCGTATGCCGTTCCTTGCATGCCGAGATTTTCTCTCTGCACCTCGCTATCCTGTTTTCGACCATTTCAAGCTCAGCGATAGCGGCCTTGACATCGTCGTCAAAGGTGCCGAGCATCTGCTGTAGAAGCTGTTCCGTCCGCTGCTTAATCAAGGTTTCCATGTCCATCGTTTTCATACCCATTGACTGCCCCTTTCTTCTCGGTAGTGGCATTTGATGATCACACATTGACTTTCCGGAGGTATGCCTTGTGGGCCTCCGGGTTCGCCTTGATGACCTGCTTCATGGCCTCCGTCCGGCTGCAATTTGTGGCGACAACGGTTTCCGCAACCAGGGTTATGAAATCTTTTCCACCCTGTTCCGTTCTCGACTCCTTCAGCGCGGCCAGCATTCTTGCCATTGTCCTATCCTCTTCGGTCTGGGCAGAAGCAGCTGGTGTCGGGGTGGCCTGCCGAACCGTCGCGTACTGTTCGACGGTGACGCCGGACTCCACAAGGATCTTGAACCTCTTTCCGTCCTCCTCGCCTAAATGGTGCATTGCCAGCCCCATGATCCGCTGCCGTTCGGTCTTGCCCGCTTCGGTACCGGTGATCGATGTTTCCACTGCCCGCTCCACCTTGGTTGAGATTCCCCCCTTGCTGCCGCTCCCTGCGGCAAAGACAAGGGCCGTATTGACAGCCGCTTCGATGTTGCCGGTCCGATCCGCCAACCCGACATCAACGGCCTGTTTCCCGATGAACACCCGCCCGTCCGCCATGCCTTCCAGGACCGCCTGCACATCGGTCTTTCGGTTCCTGGCCACGGCATCCACGAAAAGGCTGTAATAGTGGTTTAGCTGCGCCTCGATCTCGTCCCTGGCTTCCCGCGAAAGCGGTTCGGCATCGTTGCCCATGGCCTTGTAACGACCTGCGGCAACAAAGGTCCTCTTCAGCCCCATCTTCCGGTCATTCTCCGACCAGTCGTAATGGACCATCAGGACTCCGATGCTTCCCACCTGGGCCGTGTTCTCCACGATCACCGACCGGGCCGCGCTCCCGATCCAGTAGGCCGCGCTCGCCATCATGCCGTTGCCGAAGGCCACGACCGGCTTGACAGCATCGGCGTTCCGGACCGCTTCTTCCAGGGATTCAACACTGCTGACGGTTCCCCCGGGGGAGTCGATAGACAGGACGACGGCCTTCACTTCCGGGTCCGCCTGGGCGGTCTTGAGGGAATGGATGATTCCTGCAGCCGATGCACCGCCGTAGATCATGGACATGAAGGACGCCCGTTTCGTGATTGTGCCGTTGACGGGGATTACCGCCGCCCCGTTCAACATCGTGTAAGGCTTCTCTTCAGTACTCGGCCCGGAAGCGATGTACCGGGCCGCCTCGGCGGGTAAATCCTTGCGGTCCCGAATGTCGAGGTAACTCCGAATGAGTATTTCCAGGTTGTCCGGAAGGATTCCCCAAATCTGACCATTGCTGAAATCGGTGGCTTCCATTGTCGTTCCTGTCACGCTCCTTCGCTGAGGCGGATCAACTCTGCCCAGATGTCGATACACGGCTTTGTATTCAACCAGCTAAAGCGTCCCGGGGGGGAGAGCTCGAGCATTTCAACTTTCAATTCCGCCAGCCGCCGGTAATCATCCTCGGTGAGAAACGGCTTCGTCCGGATCCGCTTTACTTCATCCAAAATCTCCCGGGTTCGTGTGACGGGACCTCGGAGAAGTTCGGCAACGTCGTTGTTGATCATGGCTGTGGACCTCCTCACCGGTTAAGATCGAACCGGACATGCTCACCGTTCCTCAGGCGGAGCAGGTACTTCTGGTATGCCTCCGGATGGCTCTGCATTGCAGCCTTCACCGAGTCCGCTTTGCTCTTGCCGGTCTGGTAGTGGCTGCTGACGGCCTGTTCGAACGTTGTTTCTTTTCCCTCGATGCCCAGGGCCGCGAAATAATCAGGCCCGCCCGCTTTCATCCTGGCCGAGAATTCCAGGAAAAGGTCGGGGTAGCTGTCCCGCGCCTCTTCCATCGCGGAAACTTTGTTCTTCCCTGTTCGGCCCATAATCAGCGCCACGGCTACTTCAAACGTCTTCGGTCGATCCATTTTGCACCTCCGTTTAGTTCGTTTCCCCTGGGGGTCCCAGCCGGCGGGGGCATCAACCGGCCAGGACCCGAAAGGAGATCAGATAATCACGGCAGGAAGGATACAGGGGAGGGTGGGAAGATGTCGAATCACCCAGGCACACCCAGGCACACGTGGACACAAAATATTGACAACGTCCGCTTCCTACTGTAATCAGAAATTAATTCTGAGATACATTTTCGAGAAATAACGATAATCATAATCGCTACTGAATACAAAATACCTCAATTTATATTTCTGAAATAAATCATTATGAATCAGAAATTGTTTATAAAAATCTATGAAACTGCCAGAAATGAAAGATACCGCTTTTTGTTTTGGGGATTTACATTTGGATTTGTTATTAGCTTATCTATTAAAGAATCCATGTTTCTTTGGGTTGTCTTTGGAGCTTTCTTAAGCGTAGTGTTTTCTATTATATATGAATTTACGATCCCATGGGCAAAAAAGATATACTTATCCGCAAAATTAAGTAAATTGCTAGGCCCCATGTTTGAATCAAGAGACGAGTGCATAATATTTATTACAGAATTCAAGAGAGATATTACTGAAAAAAGCCTGCAGGACTACAAGGGGCATTATGTTGTCGCTACAAGTCGTTTGATTGGATCAGGTGATGCAGAAGCTCTACCATATTTATATAATTTGTTGCTCAAAGCAAGAAAACCATATGACAAGATTAGGCTTGTTAGATCTTTTGAAAATGTGAACGATTACTATACTAGTAACTTTATATCAATTGGAGGATTAACTAATAGAGTTACAAGATCTCTGATGGAAAGTCATAGAGATGTATTTGACTACTATTTTTCAAAAAATGGCAGAGCTATAATTAAGAAATATGACTCTTACTATAAGTATATAGAAAATTCTCCTCGGTATGACTATGGAATAATTACGAAAGTTTCAAATCTGAACCATCAAGGTAGGGTAATTATCATCGTAGCAGGAATTAGTGATATGGGTACAGCTGGGGCAGCATTCCATTTGTTCGATAACTGTGAAAAAATCGTTGATGAATATGGTGAAAGTGATTTCTCAATAGTTGTTCAAGTATCAAAGGAAATTGGTGCTAAATCTGCAAGGGAGTTTAATTTTGAAAAAGAATCTAGAGAATGTGTGGAGGAATAGAAATGTATGGAGAAAGCGGTCATAAATGTAGGATATGTGGTTCTAATATGGAATGGGTAGAGAATATACCAACGCCTACTACATCTTCTGAAGCAAGTGGTGAAGTTCATGTTACTAGCACTATAGATGGCTCTTTATACAATCAATCAATAGCGAGCGGATCTTCTTATTGTGTTGATGACAGTGGATATGATGGTTCCGCTGGAAGATACCTAAAGGGAGCAAAACAGACGTACAGATGCCCTAAATGTCGAAATGAAATAGATGTCTTGATCAATTATTAGATGTATGATTGCGGAATGCATAATAATATCTTGTTTTGATTAATTGCTTGACGTAGTCGACAAATCTATCGCATTATCTTCTTGGTACTTTTCAATTTGTCGGCACCGATACGAATTTAAGCTTTCATGGGTTATCCTGAGGCAGGATCTAACCTTAAACCCGACCAACTCGCCGGTCATCAAAAGACGATAAACTGTTCTTCTACTTGTCCCAAGAACATCTGCGGCTTCATCAATCCGAAAATTTCGCTTCATCGTTTTCGCATCTCCTTTCTGGCCTTCTTCCCCTGGATGTTTCTTGATGGCTGCGGCGTCCATCGGCCTGTCCGGGAAAATCTGCTTAACAGGTAATAAACTTCATCCCGCAGAACGGTGCCTATCTCCCGCTTGTCTCGACCGTGCAACAACGGCGGTAATTTGTTCGCCCAGGCCAGAAGGGCGGTTTTCAGTTCGATGTTCCGGGCGGACCATTCCATCTGGACCTCGTCACGGGAAATGAGCTCACCCTGTTCTCTGGCAAGATTCATTTCTGCAGAAGTCGCCTTGGCAAGACGAAAGCGAAGATCCGCAGCCGCCTTTTGCTCACCCAGGCTGCCCGGCTCTTCCGTCTTCCGGCCATACTTCTCGAGGAACCGATCAAGTTCCGATCGGTCAAAGCTCCCGTCCGGATTCTGCCGAAGGTGTCCCTTCTTGATGTGATAGCTCAACATGCGCCTGGAACTGCCGACATAGAGGGCAGCCGCTTGCATTCCATCGATCCGCTCCGGCGGTTTCTCCCCTTCACCGTCGACCGGCGAGGGGCTTAATTCCCTTTCCAAGCGTTCCATGAGCTTCATTTCTGAGGGCTTCAGCGGCTTGCCTGCGCGAATCATCTCAATCAAATTCTGATAAGCCCGCACCCTGGCCACCTTCCCGGCCTTCATGAGGCGATTAATCACGTTTTCGTCCATTTGCTGCTCCGGTGAAAATTTAAGTTACAATGAATTTTCAACTTTGAACGCAGGGGATCAACGGGCTGTCTTGACCCCTATCATCGGTCGTTCTGGGAAGGACCCGCTGGCATGCAGGTCATGCCGCCACCTCGACCAGATAACCGTTGACTTTCTTAAGCTCGATCACACGTTCCATAACTCCTGTGCGCCTGTGGAACTCCACCCTTGCCCTGGCCCGTGCTTCGCCCTTCTCCGGTGTTCTCTTGACCATGATGCAGCAATCGGATTCCTGAGAGATGAACGATGAATCCCGGATTGATTCGTAGGACAAACCGGCATCATGCTTTCCCTTGGTTGTATGGCAGAGCAGGAAGATCACCAGATTGTTCGACACAGCCAGCGTCTTGAGCCTGCGGATGATGGCGCCGATCTCGATGTCAAATTTCTTCTGCTTGGCAAGGTCTACGAGGTAGTGGAGGTGATCGACAAAAATAACGCGGCTTCCATACTTCACCATGCCTTCCATGACACGCTCTTCGAACCAATCCAGAGCTCGAGGCTTGAGCTTTGCGGGCATGTAGATCATGGGGATCTGCGGGAACTGTGACAGGAACTGACGGGCGGGCACCTCGAAGGAAAACCACAGCGGGAATGTGGCGGTCCGCGCCATGTTGGCCGTGATTGTCTGAGCGAGCAGAGTCTTGCCGTTCTTCGTTGGGCCAGAGATCACGACGAGTTCCCCATCCTGGAAACCCTGGCATGCCCGATCAATTCCGGGGATACCGCTCATTGCATTGACATAGAGGGCTTCTTTCTCCCGGGACAGGTGCACCCATAGCTCACGACTGGAAACGATCCGGTCTTCCCCGTCATACTCGGCAAGATTTTTTCTCGGCTCTGATCTTCTCGACTGCATTTGATGCGTCCTCCATCATGGCATCCGCGATACGGATGAAATAATCGCAAAACTGAATGATCCGGCCTTCCTTGCGGAACGCTGTCTTGATCCGTGACAGGGCCCCGATCTCTGCCGCCTGGAAAGTGATCTCCTCCATGTGACTCTTAATCATCAGCGTATAGTGCAGGGCGACGGGATCAATGTCCTCCGGCTTCTGGTGTTCCTGCACCTTTGCCGCTGTCATGCGGTCGTATCTTTCGACGTCTTTCCATTCCTGGGCGGTCAGCATCACCATGAGGCCCTGTTCTCTTCAGGCATCTTCGCCCGCAGCTGATCGAATTGTTTCCGCAGCTTGCTTGTTGAGAGAATGTTCTTTTGCCAGAAGGGATCTGACCGGCACCATTCGATGACACGCCTGATGTCTTCGGGGCTCCGGTTGTCGACGCGGATCATCATGTCGATGTCCCTGGCCCATCGCTGAAGGTCTGGCTGTTTAAAACCGGGAAGTAGGGAAAGAATTTTCTGGTGAAGAAGCTCTGCAAGTCGGAGCTCGGCAGAGTCCGACGAAAAAGATTTTACTTCTTTTGTGTTTGTATGTTGTTCTTTGTTTGTTAGTGGTTTGTTGCTTTGCGTGTTGCTTTCAAGGATGTCAGATTGGTAAGTATTCCAATTTATAATGGTAATTATCGAATATTTGTTTGTTGATTTGATTGTTAAATTTTCGGTCCTCTTCAGGAAGTCAATAATAGTGCGGATTTCCTGTATGCTGAGCCCCGTTTCCATCGATGCTTTCTTCAATCCGAAGATGAACTGACCCGGCATCAGGTGGACGACCTGCAAGCCCACAATGGCGTCGAACTCCTTGTGGGATGCCTTCAGAAGGCACCACGTCCAGAAGGCCCATAGCTTGTGGTTCCTGATCCAGCCTGCATCGAGGGACTTACGCCACAGGCGGACATAGCCCCGGTTCACAGACTGTACCTCCTGGGATTAGGAAATCTGACCGACATGAGACGTGCGATCTCCTCTTCCGGACATGGTCCGTCCATGACAACCTCTCCATTCTCATTGGCAAGCTCACACAACATCAGGAGCATGTTCGCGGCCTGGGGATCCTTTTTGAACATGCGGTCGTAATCCCGCCTGAACTTCCGGTTCGGTTTAAACATGGCTTTCTCCTCCCTCCCTCTTGAAGAGTCGTCGGATCCACCCGAAGTGATCCTGCTTGGTCAGGCGGCACAGGGCCTTTTCCAAGGTTTGGTGCTCGAGATCTGTGTTGGAATAGAAGAAGACCCCGCGTAGGAATCCCGACCGACTGAAGGATAGGTAAATGCCCAGGCTGTCGTCATGGTTCTTCCCCTGCATTCGATTCTTCCTGCTCATTGACGTCGCTCCCTTCTCGCTTTCAATTCTGCGGCGGTTATCCCGGGTGAGTCCTGGACCCATGAAATGATTTCGTCCTCAACGAACATCAGCCTTCCGCCGACCTTCCTGAACGGGATTCCTCTTCGGAGGACCAAATTTCGGACTGCCCCCGGAGAACGATCTAGGAATGCAGACGTCTGTTGAATGTTCCACAACACGATCTTCCCGTTGTTCATGCCACCCCCAGAAAAACAAAAAGCCGAAACCCCCCATACTTTGAGATGGGGCATTTCGGCTGGCTGGCTGCCGGTTAGAACAGATTCGCCTTGGCTGGCTTGCCGATTTATTTACTTGTTCAGTTGATACTTACCGGCTTGTGTTCTTGTAAGCCGATATTCGCTCTTTTTCCCTTTTCCTATAATTATTAGCTTTTTAGGGAATTTGCCCGACTCAGACAAGATGATCTTGTCTTCTTCAATGCATTCCGTTATTAATAATTGCTTGTCTATTTGATTCATTTCCCGCACCTAATTCCTACAATTACTTAGTCAAATTTCTTCAGGTACACATTAAGGTACATATCAAGATTTGCTAATCCACTACACATTTTAACCCAAGGGACGAAAGCGCAATTTCCTTTCAGGAAATTATCAATAAAATCTTCCGTATTGGGATAGATGTCATGAATGGCTTCTTCATATCTTTTGAAATCCCGTTTTGTATTAACATTATTAAGAAACCCGAGATAATCTGAAAGGGAAAAGCCAAACCAATTCAGCATAGACCTTTTCATGTAATTGATTGACTCTATGGAATATCTGATATTATCGACTTCAGGCCAATATACATATTTGTCTAAATTGCGCTGATGTTGATTAAATAATGAGGCCAAGAAATCTATGTTAAAGTCATCTCTAACAAGACCTATACAGGGGATCAATTGTATATAATAGTGTTGCTTATCATAATATTGTTTTCCCTTATAGATCTCAGTAGGCTGGAATATGCCTTTTTCCTCCAATCCAACAATGACTTCTCTCGGAAGTTTTGGAAGAGCCAACTTGCGGATTGACCAAATACTACTTTTTGAATGAATAGCATCCCAAACATCGACAAAGTGCATATATCGATCTTCAACAGAATCCATCTCTCGATAATATTTACCGTTTACCTCAATATATTTTGATAGTTTATGGCGTTGATCAACGATTGCATTTTCCCATTTTTCGGAGGTGATTGTTTTCTGAATGTCGGCAAGTTTATAACCTTTGGCTTTCAATTCATAAATCCGGCTAATCGCCGAAAGAGCTTCTTCAGGTTCAGGGAAAATGAGGGACACGCCGTGGAGGTACGTTCCCTTCTTGATTGGCTCCGGTAACAGACCCATTTCCAGATAGTGCCGGATTGTCCTCGCGGTGACCTTGTAACCGCGGGCCGTCATTTCCTGAACAATTCCTTTGATTGTGATGCCCATGAATCAATCCAATATGAAAGATGCCACATCAATCTAATTTTGTCGTATCTATACTTATGACATACACCAATGTCAAGAGAATTTTGTGATCCATTCCAAGGCATAAGAAGGGGTGGTGTGAAAATGGTGTTCAGATTTGACCGAGCATCTGCTTCTGCATCCAACGCTCTATACAGCCATTTTCCTGGTGTGAAATCTGGTGTGACTCGGTAGGCGAAAAATGACTTTTGTGTACTTTTTGGTGATGTTTTGTGACAGAGAAAAATCAGTGGAAAAACCAAAGAAAATGGATAGATAGCGAAAACGACAAAACAAAAAAGCGTTGGCCCGGATTGAATCCGGAGACCAACGCTCTATCCACCTGAGCTAATCGCCCTTGTTGTCATTCCGGTCGCTTTCAACAAGCGCTCAATGCCTGCCGTCCGAAGCGCCGATCATCCGACGGTTCCGGGTCCCGCTCGGGGTCCCCCTCTCCGGCCGGACATGCTCAAAGAAGGAACCGCTTTTGCCATTTTTCAGAACCGTTGTCAACCGCTTATTCATGGCAATCCCGCGGATCTCCCCGTTCTTCGTGCGTTTTACGGGAATGAACCGGTTTTCAGGCTGACATTGTCCCGCGTCAGGTTATAAGGCATCGGGAGGCATGCCGCCGCTTCACCATTCAGATCGGGTCTTTCCTGAACTGCTGGATATCGTCCAGGAGTCCGTATTCACTGATGCGCCGGTACAGGGTGGTGCGGCCGATTTTGAGGGCCTGGGCGGCCTGCCGGATGTTGCCTTCGTAGTGCTTCAGCGCGGCGATGATCTCGTTCTTCTCCACCTCGTCCAGGGTGTTGATGAAATTCCCGGAGCAGCTTCGTCTTGCGGCCTGCAACTCGCGGCCGGAGACGATCGGTTCGGGCAGATGCGCCCTTTCGATCATCATGCCTTCCGCAAGGTGCACGGCATGCTCGATGACGTTTTCCAGCTCGCGCACGTTTCCCGGCCAGGGATAGGCACAGAGCAGATCGTAGGCCTCGTCGCTGACGATGCGGACATCCTTGTGCAGCAGCGTGCGAAAACGCTCCAGGAAGAAGGGGACCAGGATCGGGATGTCGTCGAGGCGCTCCCGGAGCGGTGGAATCATGATCTCCACCACGTTCAGGCGATAGAAAAGATCCGAACGGAAACGTCCCCGCCGGACAAGCTCCTCCAGACTGACATTGGTGGACGAGATGATCCGGATGTTGAGCTTGATCGGGCGGCCGCCCCCCACCGGCGTGATCTGCCTCTCCTGCAGGACCCTGAGCAGCTTGGGCTGGACTTCCAGGGGCATGTCGCCGATCTCGTCCAGCAGAATGGTCCCGCCCTGGGCCTGAACGAACTTGCCTTTCATGCCCTTCGCTCGTGCCCCGGTAAAGGCGCCCGCCTCGTAGCCGAAGAGCTCGCTCTCGATCAGCTCCCTGGGAATGGCCGAACAGTTGATGTCGACGAAGGGCTCCCCCCTTCGCGAACCGGCCTGATGAATCGCCTGGGCGAAGATCTCCTTGCCGGTGCCGCTCTCGCCGCAGATGAGCACGGTGGAGGAGCTTTCGGCCACGACCTTGGCGATGTTCACGCACCGCCTGAACTCCCTGTTCTCACCGATCAGCGACAGGAAATCGTAGCGCAGGCCGGTGCGTGCCGCCGACGGGAAGGAAGTCAGTTCCACAATCCAGCCGGCGTTGCGTTTGTTCGGCAGAACGACCTCGGTGATTTCGGCCCGGGCCTGGATGGTGGGGGTGTTGATTGCGAGCGTTTCTTTTCGCGCGAGCTGCTTGGACTGCCGGTGGAGAAAATCGTTCCATTCCGGCAGCAGGGTCTCCACAAGATGATCCCGCCGGCTCGTGTCGGTGAGCGCGATGTGAAGCATCCGCTGTGCGGCGGGGGTGGCATGCAGAATCCACCCGTTGGGTCCCACGGCGAAGATGGCCTTCTCGTCGCTGAGGCGCTCGATATAGGCCCTGAGGACCCACAGTTCGGAGTGTTCCCGCCGCGACTCGATCTCCTGGGAGGCGTTGGCGGCCATCAGCAGGATAAATCGCTCCATCCACTCCTGCGTCGTGCCGAAATCGCCTTCGAGCGGGCTGATGTACCCGATGGCGGCATCGATCCGGTCGTCGCACTTGACGGGTGCGGCAAAGAAGTGCCTGTCCCGGAACAGGGCCAGGTAGTTTTCCTCTCCCCGGGTCGTAAACGGAACGCCGTGCCGGAGGGCAAGGCCGAAGGCGTTGGTGCCGCACAGATCAAGAGAGAGGGATTCCACCCGCTGGATCCGCTTCTGCGTCGCCCCCTGGGCGCCGATCACGGTCAGGACGGTGCCGTGGGCGTCGGTGGCGATGAGATTGAACGGCAGATCGGCCGGTACGCTCTGCTTCAGGAGCTCTTCGAGACAGTAGAATATGTCCGCTGTTGAATAGATTGCATTGGCGGAGGCCGGAACGTTTCTCAGGCCGCAGTCCAGGCCGGTCTGCCCGGCCTCTTTTAACGATTCTGCGATGAACCGCTGCTTCTCCTCGGACGGGAAATGCGCTGGTCGCACGGACGCCTCTCTTTTGCAAAGAATCCAACATCAGCAACCATTTGATTTGTTTCGACGAACATCGGAACAGCCGTGATGTCGCGGGACGGATCATACCCTATTATCCACCGGCATTCCAAAGCAATTAGCCATATTTTGCATTCTGTACACGAATCCATCCGGATACCGGCTTTTCCCTTGACACCTGCCTTGATGGCGGCGGTGCAGTTAAAGACCCTTGCCAATCGCTTCCTTGAGCTGACACAGTACCTCCTTCAGGTCCGAGACGAGGATGTAGTCGCTCATCTGACACATCGGGGCGTTTTCATCGGTATTCACGGCCACGATGGTCTTGGCGTCCCGGATGCCCACGGTGAACTGCACCTGGCCCGAAATGCCCATGACCAGGGCGAGTTCTGGTCTGCAGAGCTTGCCGGACAGACCGATGACCCTCTCCTCGCTCAGCCACTTGCGGTCCGTCGCCACGGGCTTGGAGCAGGCCAGCACACCGCCGAGCCCCCGGGCCACCTCGTCCGCCAGGGCCAGCGCGGCTTCGTCGGACAGCCCCTGGCCCACGGCCAGGATGACCCCGGCCGCCTCGATGTCGATGTTGTCTTTTCCAAGTTTTCTGCTTTCTTTGACGGTCATTCGGGTCGGCGGCGCCGATACGGCCACGGGGCGGACGGAACCGCCCGAACCGGCCTCCGCCTGCGCATAGGCCTTGGGACTCACCGTCACGACCTTCTTCGCGCTCGTGACGGCCTGCGTGGCTTCCGTCGCCCCGCCCAGGGTGTTGCGTACGGCGCGAAGCTCGCCGCCGGACCGTTCGACGGTCACCTCCCGATGCGGCCTTCCGCCTTAAGGGCGGCAATCAGTTCCGGCACGTCCTTGACGACGATGCGCTTTCGATCCTGCTCCGGCGCCAGGTTGCCCAGGGTCCTGACCGGTGAGGGAGCGACCGCTTCTCCGGAAAACGCGTCCCGGCCGTAAAGCGTTTTGGGCTTTCGGCCCGCCTTCAGGATTCTGGTCACGCTGGGGATGCTCGGCTCGTTGATGTCGGCCAGCATGCCGACCACGGCAGGCAGCCCGATGTCGCCGAAGGTCAGCGGAACGTCTTCCAGCACGGGTTCACGGTTCCGGATGCGGATCTGCTTCAGGTCCGGCACCTGTTTCATGGCTACAACGATATTCATGATCGGTCGTCTCCTTGTGTGTTCATACCTTATCCCTTCGCCGTCCTTCATCCGAACCGGTATTGCACGCCGGCCTCCGCCGGGAGCCGGACCGGCCGCACAACCTCCGGTTAACGCATGCCGGCCAGGATGGTGCCGGCCACGACGATCTTCTGCAGGTCGGTCACGCCTTCGACTTCCTTCATCATGATGGCGTCCCGATAGATGCGCTGCGCCTTGTAGTCCATCATGAGGCCATAGGAGCCGTGGATGTCCATCATGACCCGGGCCGCCTCCACGTGGTTCGTGCCGGCGACGGCCTTGGCCAGGGCGGCCTCCTTGCGGTAGTTGACGATGTCCTTGGGATTGTTGGCCAGCTGTCCCAGGCGGTAGCAGATCCACCGCGTCTGGTCGTAGAGCATGACCAGCTGGGCGATGGCCATCTGCACGGTCTGGAACTTGGCGATGGGCGCCCCGCGGTGCAGCTTCTCCGTGGCGTACTTCAGGCCCTCGTCGTAGGCGGACAGAATCCCGCCCAGGGAGCACGCTCCCGAACCGAGCTTGCCGAAGGCAATGCCGGTCTGAAGGATGTCGAACCCCTGCCCGGCCTCGCCCAGGAGGTTTTCCCGGGGAATGCGGTATTCCTTGAGGTACACGTCCAGCAGCGGCCCGCCGTGCAGGCCGAGCTTCTTCCAGGGCTCCGAGATGGAATAGCCGTCGATCCACTTCTCGCCGATGAAGGCCGACACCTTGCCGGTCTCGCTCTCCTTCGCAAAAACCACCATGGGACCCTTGAAATTGGCGTTGGAGATGAAGCGCTTCGTTCCGTTGAGCACGTAGTGGTCGCCGTCGGCGGTGTAGGTGGTGGTGAGCTGCTTGGGATCCGACCCGGTGCCCGGCTCGGTGAAGGCAAAAGAGGAGATCTGTTCGCCCCGGCAGCAGGGCGGCAGGAACCGCCGCTTCTGGTCTCCGCTGCCCAGGTAGTGGATGGTTTCCAGGGCGACCGTGCCGGCCGAGACGATCATGGACACGCCCTGGGAGACCCGGGCAAGCTGCTCGATCACGATCACGAAGCTTTCCTTGTCGGCCCCCGCCCCGTCATACTCTTCCGGGAAGGACAGGCCGAAGACGTCCAGATCGGCCAGCCCCCTGAGGACATTCTCCGGTACCTCGTTGGTCTGGTCGATCTGCTCTGCGATCGGCTCGATGTTCTTTACGGCAAACTCCCGGGTGCTCCTCTGAATCAGCTCCTGTTCCTTGGTAAAATTGAAGTTCATCTCGTTCTCCTTCTGAAACGGTCATGCAGGGGCGTCTCTGACTGCGGCGCCTGGGAAAAGGTTACTCGTCCGTCTCGATCGAGTGTTCATCCACGAAAGGATATTCCTCCCGCTCGATCTGCATCCCCCGGTCGCGCACCTTGGTGACCACCCCGATCAGCGTCGCCCGCGCCACCAGCAGGGGCGGGTTGAGGATATCGGACGCCGACGGGCTGCCGTCGATCGCCTCGATGACCTTGTGGACCCGGAGCTCCACCTGCCGGGAGGTATTGCCGATCCGCGAGAACCAGCCCGTGACCTCGATGTAGTCGCCGGAATAAACCGTGTGAAAGAACTCAACGTTCTTGTAGCCCGCCAGGAATCCTTCGTCGCCGCTGTCCATGATGCTCAGCTCCAGCCCGGCATCCTCCATGAGCTGCATGATCGTAGCGCCGCTGACCATCCCGTTGCGGTAGTGCCTGTCCTTTTCGCTGATGCGAACGCGAATGCGTGCCTTCTTCATCTTCGTCTCCCCCTCACGGTCTTTGTGTCATTCCGCACGCGTCCATCTAATCTCGTACGGAACGGTGTATCCTCCCAGGATCCGATTGATTTCGGCCTCGATCCGGCCGCGTTCATCCCTGTCCTGCAGACTGATGACGGCCAGGTTGCCGTGCTTCCTGTCCGGTATGACCTGTATGTCCGCCGTTGCTCCGATATCCGCCAGGGCCTCCTGGAAAACCCGCCTGGTCTGGTCTGCCCTGAGCTCCGGTTTGAAGATCTTGCCGATCACTGTCATGGGCATCGCTTCGAGGATGATTACGTCCTTGGGAACGGCCGGAGGGTCGGCGATGTTCGCGGCGGCAAACGCACGGATCTCGTCGGCGTCGGCCGTCTTGCCCGGCTTGAGAGTCACGTAGGCCACCGGCAGCTCGCCCGCATAGGTGTCGGGCCGCCCCACGGCCGCGCATTGCAGAACGGCCGGATGCCGTTCGATGGCCTCTTCGATGACGCCCGAATCGATGCTGTGGCCGCTGCGGTTGATCATGTCCTTGGTGCGGCCGGTGATGTAAAGCTCCCCGTCCTCGTCCAGGTAGCCCATGTCGCCGGTCTTGAACCAGCCGCCTTCGATGAGCGCCTCGGCATCCTTGGACGAGTCGGTGTAGCCGGCAAAGATTCCGGGCCCACGCAGTAGCACGGCTCCGGTTTCGTTGGTTCCGCACGGGGCCCCCAGGCTGCCGTCGGCGTTGAGGTGACGGACCGCGAGCTCCTCGTAGGGCGGCCGCATTCCCAGGCACCCGAGCTTGACCGGGGCTCCGACGGGATTCATGGCCCCCAGGGCGGTCGACTCCGTCATCCCGTACATCTTATAGACCGGAATGCCGAACGTATCCCGGTAATACCGCTCGGTCTCCACCGGCAGGGCCGCACCGCCGGTATAGAAGGCGCGGATCGAGCTCAAGTCCTCGCCCTGCGGGGGCACGCCCGAGATGGCCACCATGTTGGCAGGCACGCCGCCGACGTGGGTGGGCCGGTAGCGGGCGACCATCTTCCAGTGATTGGCCAGGGCCTTGGGGTTCCGGAAGCCGCCCGCCGTGGGGATGATGATCTGGGCCCCGGAACACAGGGGCGACAGGCCCAGGATTACGGAACCCGCCACGTGGAACAGGGGCAGCGGATTGACGCCGATTGCATCCGGTGTATAGCCGTACATCTGGGCGATGGCCCAGACGGCATAAACCATGTTTCCCTGGGTCAGGCGGGCGAGCTTGGGCGAACCGGTGGTCCCGCCGGTGTGGAAATAGGTGCAGACGTCCCGGCGCGAGAACGTTCGTTTCGAGGTCAGGGCATCGCCGGGCTGCTCGTCGAGTTTTTCATCGAAATTCCAGATATTCCGGGAGGGATCGCTTTTCGCTCCCACCAGGAGAAGCGCCTTCAGGCCCGGGACCAGGTCGCGCACGGCCAGGGCCTTCTCCAGCATTCCCGGCATGGCGGGGGACCCGAAGACCACCGCGACCTTGACACCGGCAGCGTTCATCAGCTCGGCGATCTGTTCGGGGTTGAGCAGAAAATTGATGGGGCAGGCGATCCCGGCGGTCTGGGCCCCCCACAGGGCGAAGTGGGTCTGCGGCATGCCGGGCATCAGGATACCCACGGCATCGACGGGACCGACGCCGAGGGCATGGAAGGCGTTAGCCGCCTGCGTGATGCGGGCGAAAAGCTGCCTGTGGGAGATGCGTACGGCTTCATCCTTGTCCTCTCCGGTGGGCAGGAAGGTGATTGCCACCTTGTCGGGGAACTGGCTTGCCGCATCGCGAAAAAGCTCGTAGGTGCTCTGCGCGGAGAGTACGTCCTCCCAGGGTACCTTCTCCAGCGCTTCGATGTCCTTCATGCCGCCGATCGGTGTTACGGAAAAAACCATGTCCTTCTCCCCTTTCTTCCCCGGCGCCGGCCGGAATATCCGGCTCGGTGCCTTGGCGCTTTGTGGTTGAAAACAGCCGGTTCAGATCACCTTTTCCTCCGCCAGGGCTTGCAGATCCGCCTCTCCCAGTCCGATTCCGGCATAAATCGAAGCATTGTGCTCGCCCGGCTCCGGGACTGACGATTCAACGGCGCCCGGAGTGTCGCTGTCCTTTTGCTCCCGAATGCGGACCCTGCCGGGCGCACGCATCCGGGTATCCGGCCGGTTCTGATGCATCGGCCGTTCCAATAAACATAACATATTGAAAAAACGTTTGTATTTGCACTATGGCCGTTCGCGGGCCGTTGTTATCATGTTCCGACACGGAACACACCCTCCCACGACGTCGTCCTATCCACTTGTTTACGTTGGTTTTCCCATTCTGGAACATGCCCTCCCGGGGCGTCCCGGAGCCAGGTTTCTTTTGACATGCAGAGCCGGTTTGCTTTATATACCGCCGCCGTTAGGATCTCTTTTCGATCATTGGAGGAACGTAATGTCTGGACATGGTATTGAGCACGTGGATCCGGCCAACAAAAAGATTGCATTGCTGATAGCGGTCCTGGCCCTTTTCCTTGCCTTGAGCGAGACAATGGCTAAAAGCGCCCAGACTTCGGCATTGAACTACAACATAGAAGCGTCCAACCTCTGGGCGTTCTTTCAGGCGAAGACCATCCGCATGACGACGCTGCGCACCGCGGCCGATGCGGCGGAGACGGAATGGAAGCACGAGAGGAATCCCGCGAAGGCAGAAGCGCTTCAGAAGCAGATGGAGGGCTGGCGGAAGGTTGCAGCCACGTATGATTCAGAGCCTGATAAGGGTGAGGGCCGCAAGGAATTGTCCGCTCGTGCCAAAGCGGCCGAGGCAAAACGTGCTCACTCCATGGCGGCGTACCACTACTACGAACTGTCTTCGGCAGCCCTGCAAATCGCCATCGTCCTGGCATCGGCTGAGATCATTACGGGAGTGGTGGCCCTGGTCTGGATATCCGGGGGACTGGGGGTTGTCGCTGTAGCTCTCGGCGCCATAGGAATGTTCGCACCGATGGCGATTCATCTTTTCTGAGTTCCCGTAAAAAAATGTCCTGACTTCGTCATTCCCGATCGCCTTCAGACGGTCCTTCCTGAACGCGAAGGCGGTACGGCAGTTCCCGCGCCCCGCGTCTCCGCCCTTTCCTTACGTCCGGTTCGGCACCGGATGTCGCAAAAGAACGGCCGTTCGAAGACAACCCAATGGATTAAGATGGTATTCCGGGACATACATGTCTCCTCAGAGCTTCGCGGCAGGCATCCGTTTTGTTCCGCCGCCGCCTGTTTCCATTCCGCTGTCCTCCGCATCGCAAAGCAGATCCCGTTGTGCAATTGCACGCCCAATATCCGCCGTCAGCAAAATACTCATCAAATGCTTCAACAAGCATATTGACATATGTGCCAAGATTTGCATAATGCCCTCAGATTCGTTCCGGAAGTTCTCTCTATTCCCTGTTGTGTTCTACTACTCCGGGGCGCAATTCAGAAAGCCCGGCCATGCGGGAACATGGTCCGGGCTTTCGCTTTTCCAGGATATTTTTTTGCTTCGGCGGTTCATCCGGCCGATGGTGCGAAACCGGCGCGGATGACGCATGAACCGGCAAATGCCGTATTATCGCATGAGTCGCCGCATCGAAGAATTGTAGGAAACAATTTGCAGAAGGATGAGCACCAGCATGATCGCTTCGCTTGAAACGGGCAGTCCCCGGTACGAGAAAATGTTTTCCCGCTGAAGCGCATCGGAAGCCAGCTCCTGTTTGTCCGCCTCGAACAGATGGAAACCGATCCCCAGGGAAATCATCCCCGTCTTGCCGTCAACAGCCCGATCCGGCGGGACACGGTAAACCGACACCTGAATGCAGGAGAGGAAAAACAGGAAAATCAGCATGGCCAGCGTGATCAGAAACGTCGTCTTGGTCGCCTTTCCCGTCAGGATGGACTCGCGTTCGTCCCGCTCCCGCATGAAGGTGATCCTGGAGATGACCTGATCCCTCAGTGCTTCTGAGACGGTCAACCGAAAACAGAGATAAAGGGAAATCACCATCCAGGCCGCGATAAACAATCCGGAAACGGCATTCACGAGGCTGACAGGGGCGTTGTTCCGATCCAGCAATCCCTGGCTGTAGCAATAGCCGAATACGGCGAACACGACGCCGACTGGAAGCCCGTATAAAAAAACCTTCAGCAGGACCGTATCGAAGCGTTTCATCTTTCCTCCTCCGCAATCGAGAAAATGGAATGTATGTCCGTCTTGAAATACCGGGCGATGCGAAACGCCAGCTCGAGAGACGGATTGTACCCCCCGCCCTCAATGGCTAGGATCGTCGCCCGGGTCACACCGACTTCTTTCGCGAGCTGTTCCTGGGTCATCCTCTGCTCCGCCCGAAGAACATGCAGGCGATTCACGATCTTGAGCTGTGGCTGGGATTTTGACATGCCGGGCACCCTCATGTTTCGTGGTTGGTGCCCGCATGTAAACCATACATTACATATTGTCAAGTTAATTTTACTTAGCGGGGAAGGTTCCATCCCACAAAGCGATTCGGAGAGCCCGGCCATGGGGGAATGGAATAAATCGGCGATCCGCTTTTGAATGCGCGGGTCTGACTGCGCCGAAGATCGGATATCAGGGCTTACGGAAGCAGGGCGATTCCGCGTTTACAGCTTCAACCGGTTGATCATTGCAAACATCGTTTCATGGAACTTTCCGTAAGGCGGATAGAACATGTCCGGTTTGGAAATTCCCGGAAAGGAAAATACCGGTTTCATTTTGCTGAATTCCAGAAACCCCTCGTAACCGTGATACTGTCCCATCCCGCTGGCACCGATGCCGCCGAACGGCATGTCGTGCTGCACCGCATGAAACATGCAGTGGTTCAGCGTGACACCGCCCGAGATCGTACCGAAGAGTATTCTTTCCTGAACGGCGGAATCATGGGTGAACAGATACAGGGCAAGCGGGCGGTCCTTGCCGTTGATATAATCCACGACGTCGTCCAGATTTCGATAGGTCATCACCGGCAGCAGCGGCCCGAATATCTCCTCCTGCATGATGCGCATATCCTCCGTCACGTCCAGCATGACATGGGGCGGAAATTTTCGTAATGCATCATTGAATTCGCCGTCGACCAATTTGAATGCGCGTGCGCCTCGGGTCGTGGCATCCAGAAACGTTTCCCGCAAACGGCGGTAGGAACGATCGTCGATGATCGAGGTATAATCGCCACCGTTTATATCGGCGTATCGCCGGCTGACGATTTCCCTGGCAAGATCCGCGAATTTTTCCGCTTTCTGTTCCGGTACGAACAGGTAATCGGGCGCAATGCAGGTCTGCCCCGCATTGATGAACTTTCCGTACAGAATCCGCAAGGCGGCTTCCCTTAAATCGAAATCGTCACAGATGATGGTCGGACTCTTGCCGCCGAGTTCCAGCGTAACCGGGCAGAGATTGTCGGAGGCGCTGCGCATGACGACTCTGCCGGAGTCGGCCGAACCGGTGAAGATCAGGTGATCGAAGGGCAACGACGAGAACTCGGCCCCTGTCACATCCGGCAGGATGGTCACAAGGTTCTGCGGGAACTTCTTCTTGAACAATTCATGCATCAGCCGGCAGAGATTGCGGGAGTTGGCCGCCATTTTGATCATGCAGCGATTGCCGGCGGCCAGTGCGCTGGTAAGGGGACTGCACATCAAAAACAGCGGGTAGTTCCAGGGGACCACAATCCCCACGACGCCTTTCGGTTGTGGAATCACCCTGTTTTTCCCCGTCATGAACAGCACGGAGACATGGCGGTTCTGGCGTTTCATCCAGCGCTTCAAATGCCGAATCGTATAGCGAATGCCGGACAGCGAGCCGTATCCCTCCAGCAGTTTGGTCTCGATCGGGCTGCGATTTCCAAAGTCCGCCGAAACGGCCTCCGCAATGGCTTCGATGTTCTCTGAAATCAGTGCCTCGAGCGTCCGCAGGCTCGCAACCCTGCTTTCATATGTTGGAAACGGCTCGTTGCTGTACGCCTGCCTCTGAAAAAGATATGCCCGCTGCGCCTCCGTATACGGTTCAGAGAATCCGGATTTCTGTGCCGTTTGCCCCATATTGCCCCCCATTTCTTTCCTGATCATCGACCTTCAGACGTTTTCCTGAATCACCGGGACATTCGGTCCTGTCATTCCACCGCATGCCCGACCTGCTGCTTCTCCATACCCGCCGATCTTCGTTTGAGAACCCGCAACATCCGCGACGGCCGTCCTGCACCGTATCCGTGTCCAGGTGACCGCGGATTGCCTTGTCACTGGCTATCTTATTGTAATCATTTAGTTGTTCACAGCATATGCCATAAATGACATAATCGATCGGGCATCGCGTGTCAAACCATTTCCATGGCTTTCTCCACATGAATCGACCGGTCTTATGGAAATAATATTCTTTGGACAGGATCGGAGCACGGTTCTATACGACCGATGCTCGATACGGACATCTTCCCGTTATGCAATGCGCTGTGACACGGGAAGTGAAAATGGACTCTTTGCGTACTTGTGGTGGCGTTTTGCGACGCGCAAACGGAGAAGGTACAAAAGGAAATGGATGGAACGCGAATATCGGAAAGCGGAAGAACGCCGCCCCGGATTGAAGCCGGACGACAACGCTCCATTTACCTGAAGGAACGGCCTGCTTTCCCGAATGGTCCCGGTTTCTGGTTTCTCCGGAGACCGCATCTTCAGCCGATATCTTTTTCCCGACTCCTTCAGACAGCCGTAGACAGCCGTCAAGGTCTGATCCGCCCGGGTTCCGCAACTCCCGGATCTTCCACTTTCTCTCTTGGAATGCTCACGGCTCCCAGGATTGCCCGGACGGGCTCGCTCCGGTTCATGCAGTAGATGTGCAGGCCCTCGACTCCGTTCCGGATCAGCTCTTCCGCCTGCCGGACCGCATGTTCGAGGCCGTATTTTTCGACCTCCCCGGGCCGGTCCATGACGCGGTCCAGCTTCTCGCCCAGGCCGGAGGGGATTGTGGCGCCGCAGAGGCAGACGATCCGCTTGATCTGGTTGTAGTTCAGGATGGGCCACAGCCCCGGCAGGATGGGGACCTGGATCTTCATGGCCCGCGCCCGGTCGCGGAATCGGAAGAAGAACTCGCTGTTGAAGAAGAGCTGGGTGACGATGAAATCCGCCCCGGCATCGATCTTCTTCTTGAGGTTCTTCAGGTCGTCGTCGAGGGAGGCGGCCTCGGGATGGCCTTCCGGATATCCCGCCACGCCGATGCAGAAAGGCCACCTCCGGTGGATGAACTCCACCAGGTCGCTGGCGAAGTTGAAGCCTCCCGGCGTGGGCGTGAATGTTTCCTGGCCCGTCGGCGGATCCCCCCGGAGGGCAAGGATGTTCTCGATATTCCGTTCCTGGAAGGCGTCCAGCGTCCGGGCGATGTCGTCCCGGGTGGCCTCGACGCAGGTCAGGTGGGCCAGCACCTCACGGCTGAAATCGTTCTTCACCTTCGAGGCGATCTCCAGCGTCTTGTCCCGGGTGCTTCCGCCGGCTCCATAGGTGACGGAGATGAAGTGGGGATCGAACGTGCCCAGTTCCCCGATCGTCGAAAAGAGGCTCTCCAGGTTGCCCTCCCGCTTGGGCGGGAAGACCTCGAAAGAGAGACAGAACCGGTTTTCCTTCAGGATCTTCTTGATTTCCATGCACTAACTCCCTTAAAGGCCGGTATTCATGTCATTTTGGCCGTTTCTTGTCAACCCCATTTCGTGAAACTGATTGATTTTCCTGCAAGATACTGGTAAACGGCAGCCATGTTGGTGCTGCATTCCAGGATCCATCTGTTCTTGCGGGCCGCCACGGCGGTCATCCCCTTGCTGCTGCTCATTTCCGCCTCTGCCTTTGCCGGCGGGGAAATCCAAAATGTCCGCCACTGGACGGCACCGGACCAGACCCGAGTCGTCTTTGACGTCAGCGACGGAATCGTCTTCACCGTCCACAAGGAGGCCGGACGGGTTTTCATCGATTTCCAGGATACGACCCTCAAGGATTCTCTCCCCTCCACCATCGACATGAAGAAGCCGTCCATCGAGAAGATCGTTCTGGGACGGGGCCCCGAGGATATCCTCCGGGCGGAGCTCCACCTCCCGGAGGGCGCCGAGTCGAAGGTGTTCCGCCTGAAACGTTTTCAGGACCGGCCCGAGCGGGTGGTGGTGGACCTCCGGCTGCCCGCCCTGGAAAAAAAGGAGAGCGAGACCCGCCAGGCCGTCAAGAAAGACCGGAGGGAACGGATCATCATTATCGATCCCGGCCACGGAGGAGACGACCCCGGGGCGCTCGGACGCCACGGCACGAAAGAAAAGGACGTGGTCCTCCAGATCGGCAGGAAGCTCCGCGACGAGTTGAACGGCCGGGAAGGTTACCGGGCCTTCCTGACCCGGAACGGCGACTACTACGTGCCGTTCCGAAAACGCGTCACCATTGCGAAGGAATACGGCGCGGACCTCTTCGTCAGCATCCATGCCGACGCCGTGAAGGGAACCCATGCCCGGGGCAGTTCCGTCTACGCCCTGTCCCTGAGCGGGGCGTCCAACGAGGCGGCCCGCCTCCTGGCAACCAACGAAAACCTGTCGGACATTATCGGCGGCGTCTCCGAGGAGGAGAGCGGCGAAGAGACCGACGCGATCCTGCTCAACATGTTTCAGACGAACACCATCAACCGCTCCATGCTCTTCGGATCGACCGTCCTGAACCGCCTGGGGGACGTGGGAAACATCAAGTTCGCCAGCGTCCAGCACGCCCCCTTCCGGGTCCTGAAGCTGCCGGACATCCCGTCCGTCCTGGTGGAAACAGCCTATATCTCCAACCCGGAGGAGGAAAAACTCCTCAAGCACCGCCTGCACCAGCAGAAGATCGCCGGGGCCATCACCGATGCCATCACAGAGTTTCTGCCGGCGGAAGAGACCGGCGAGCCGGACGGGAAGATCGTAAGAAGAGGCCGGAGCGGACGGGAAGACCGGACGGCCGTGGCCCCGTACCTCGTCAAACGGGGCGAGACCCTTGCCGGAATCGCGAAGAAACACGACACGACCCTGGCGGTCCTGTTGAAGCTGAACGACATGAAGATCGACGACCCGCTCCTGTGGGGGCGCAAAATCAAGATCCCCGCCGCCGATTCCGGGGAAGAAACGGTGCAGCCGAAGAAAGCGGCAGGAGGACGGGAGCCTGCTCCGAAGAGGCGCGTCCTCACCTACCGGGTAAAAAAAGGGGAATCGCTGGGATGGATCGCCCGGGAAAAGCAGGTTTCCCTCCAGGTGCTGCTGGAGGCCAACAACATGAAGAGGGACGATCCCCTCTTCGTGGGACGCCTTCTGAAAATCCCCGTCGCCGATGCGGATTCCGATGCAGCCAAGGCAGGTGAAAAGCCGAAAAAGGTGGCGGGCAAGCGCGAGAAAACGGTTTATTACCGGGTGAAAAGGGGCGACAATCTGACGGAGATTGCCCGGCGCCACCATACCTCGGTCGAGAATCTGATGAGCCTGAATTCCCTCAAGCGCAACGATCCCCTCTATGTGAACAAGCGTCTCCGGGTCCCGTCTCCCTCCGCCCCGTGAGAACAGTCATGAAACAGATCCTTCTGAACGCCCTGTTGATCCTGCTGGCCGTCCTCGGGTCCGCCGCGGAGGCATGCGCCGGGGCACGCCCGGATGCGGCACCGTGGAGCATTTCCGTTGCGGGCCTGGCACCCGATGCCGTCCCGGCCTTTCCTCACCCGGCGCAGCCTTCCGGGGAAGAGAACCGGAACGGGAATCCCCCCCCTGCAGAGACTCCTTCTATCCGGGAGGAGGCCCGACACTATGTCGACGAGGCGATGCCCGTCCTTTCGCCTTCCTGGGCAAAGAGGGAAAAATACTGGTCGGACT
The DNA here is from genome assembly GCA_013177825.1 of Syntrophaceae bacterium. Lineage (NCBI taxonomy): Bacteria > Pseudomonadati > Thermodesulfobacteriota > Syntrophia > Syntrophales > Syntrophaceae > Syntrophaceae bacterium. The sequence goes on along the minus strand of JABLXX010000012.1, from coordinate 15,167 downwards.
TCGGGCGAGTTGCTTCCCACCCTTGGGAAGGAAGCAACGGCGAAGCCTGGAACGAATTATACTTCCGGCACTTCCGCCTGTCCCTGTCGACCATGCCCGATGAGGAGACCCACCTGAAAAACCTGGTCCCCGGGCAGAAAGAGGAAAGCCAGCGCTGGGAAAGGTTCCGGACTCTTCAAGACCGGCTTCGGGCCGGCTCCTACCGGGAGGCCGCCGAATCCCTGGGCGTTGTCGTCGAGCCCCGGATCCGCCTGGGAATCGAGTTCTGATTGTGCTATAGCGCCGCAGACGAATGAATGGAGGACCGATCATGAAAGTAACCGACGGCGTCCACGCCTTCCTGTGGCAGAGCTACTCGGAAAACAACTGCAACGCCTATCTGCTCGAGGGGGAGAAGAAAATCCTCGTGGATCCGGGCCATCGGCACCTGCTGGCTCACGTGGACCAGGGATTGAAGGAACTTGGGCTTTCCCGCGAGGGGATCGACGCCGTGCTGATCACCCATGCCCACCCGGATCATCTGGAGGCGATCGGCGAATTCTCTCCGCCGGCTCTCTTTGCCATGAATCAGCGGGAATATGAGCTCTTCAACCAGTACGCCGCGGGTTACATGACCCTTCCGGAGCCTGATTTCTTTCTTGCGGAGGGGGATCTCGAGATCGGGGACATCCGGCTCGAGGTCATCCTGGCGCCGGGACACTCGCCCGCCTCGGTGTGCCTCTACTGGCCGGAAAAGAAGGTGCTCATTACGGGGGACGTGGTCTTCGACCAGGGAATCGGAAGGACCGACATGCCCGGGGGAAGCGGGAAGGCGTTGATGCAGAGCATCCGCCGCATCGCCGCCCTGGACGTGGAATACCTCCTGACGGGCCACGGCGGGATCATTGCGGGCCGCGACGCCGTCAGGAAAAACTTCGCCGGGATCGAGAAGAACTGGTTTCCCTATCTTCGCTGAGATTCAGGCGGCAAGCCGCTCCCGGAGCCGCTCCTGAAAGGCCGCTCTTCCCCCCCGGAGCCGTTCCATAAGAGCCCGGTCCCGATTGGGATTCGGAATGACCGCCGCTCCGGAGACACCCTTCCGCCGCAGGGCCTCCCGCTCCGCTTCCAGCCCCTCCAGCACGATCCGGGACAATTCCTCCCGGCAGGCCAGGGCCAGCTCGCGTACCGGCTCCGTCTTCATTTTCAGGACCTTTTCCATGAGTTCGAAGACGGCCCCGTTCTCACCCGCGGGCTCCACGTGCTCCAGGAGGGCCGACCGGAAGATTTGCTCCGCATCCGGAAACGTCTTCTTCTCCTCGGTAAATTCCTTTTTCAGGTCCCGGAGGGTCGCCAGGCCGTCCCGGTATCGCTGAATCCAGCCCTTGACCTTTCCCTCGGCCTCCCGCCTCCGGATGGCCGTCTTTTCTTCCTCCGACAAAGAGAGATTCTTCGTCCTCTCCATGATCAGATCGATGGTGCTTTTGATCTCCGCCATGATTCCATACCCGCCTGTCATCCGGCTTGCCGCCGGATTGGTTTGCTGCCGGGAGTCTTACCAGCCCGGACACATTTGGGCAACGGGAAATCCGCCCGCCGCTCCGGATTCCGGCATCACCGGACCATCACGAGCTTCTGTTCCTCCTTCGGAACGTACCACTTGATGAAGTTGTAGGTGATCCCGAGCGGTGCCGGCTCGATGCCGCGGACCCGGGCGGAGACGATGGGCAGGGCGTCGGGGACATAGAGGAACAGGTAGGGCTGCTCGTCCGCCAGGATCTCCTGGAGGCGGTCGTAGGCCTTCTTGCGCTCTTTCTGGTCAAAGGTCCCCCTGCCCTTCTCGATGAGGGCGTCCACCTCCGGATTCCGGTAGGAGATGAAGTTCAGCTCCTGGGGCCCCGTCCTGGAAGAGTGCCACACGTCGTAGACGTCCGGATCCAGCGGAATCGTCCAGCCCAGGATGGTGGCGTCGAACTTGCGCTTGTTGATGAAGTCGTTCACGAAAGCGGCCCATTCGACGATCCGGATCTTCACGCGGATACCCACCTCCGCCAGGCGGCGCTGGATGATCTCGGCGCACTTGGCCCGCACCTCGTTGCCCTGGTTCGACAGGATCTCGAAGACGAAGGGCTTCCCGTCCCGGTCCAGGACGCCGTCCCCGTCGGTGTCCCGCCAGCCCGCCTCGGCCAGGAGGTCCCGGGCTTTCTGCGGATCATAGGGATACTTCCGGACGTTGGGATTGTAGGCCCAGGTCCCCGGCTTGTAAGGCCCCGTCGCTTCCCGCCCCAGCCCCAGAAGAACTCCGCGGATGATCTCCTCCTTGTCCACGGCATAGGCGATGGCCTGGCGGACCCGTTTGTCGGCGAACAGGGGGTTCAGCAGGTTGTAGCCCACGTAGGTGTAGGAGAAGGAGAGATAGCGGTACTTGTTGAAATCCCGTTGGAACAGGGGGCTCTCCGTCTGCCGGGTGTACTGGAGGGGCGTGAGGCCCATCCGGTCGATCCCCCCGGCCCGCAGTTCCAGGAACATGGTGGCTGTGTCGGGAATGATCCGCATGATGTAGCCGTCCAGGTACGGCCGGCCTTCGAAATAGTCGGGATTCGAGGCCAGGACGAGCTTCTGTCCCGTCACCCACTCCTTGAAGAGATAAGGCCCCGTCCCCACGGGCTTCCGGGCCAGCGGAGTGGACTTGATGTCCTTCCCCTCCAGGAGGTGCCTCGGCAGGACCGAGGCGCCCCAGCTCATGAGGGCCGGCGCGAAGGGCCTGTCGTAGGTGACCCGGAAGGTTTGCGGGTCCAGGACCTCCGCCTTTTTCACCTTCAGGAAGTCCCCCGCGTAGGCCGTGGGTGTCTTCGGATCGATGGTGAGGCGGTAGGTGAAGAGCACGTCCTCCGCCGTGAAGGGCCGCCCGTCGTGCCAGCGGACGCCCTTCCGCAGGTGGAAGGTGATGACCAGCCCGTCCTTCGAGACGTCCCAGGACTCGGCCAGGTCGCCGACCACGTTCATGTCCTTGTCGTACTTGACGAGGCCGTTGAAGACGAGGCCCGATATATCGTGGGAGGCGCTGTCGGAGGCGAGGATCGGGATGAGGTTGCTGGCGTCGCCGATGGAGCCGTCCACCAGGATGTCGCCGTAGGCGGGCGGGGCGTCGACGGCGCCCTTCCGTCGCGCGTCCTCTTCCGGTCGCGAGCAGGCAGCTGCCAGCACGAGCAGGAGGGAAACGCAAATCAGGATCCGGGAGGTCTTCATGGCCCGGAACGGTACCCCAAGGGCCGGGACCCTTGCAACGGAATTCTGCCGCTATTCGTGCCGCAGGGCGTCGATGGGATGAAGGAGCGAGGCCTTGTAGGCAGGGTAGAAGCCGAAGAAGATCCCCACGAGGGCTGAAAAACCGAAGGCCAGGAAGATCGAGAGAATGGAGACCTCGGTTGACCAGCCGGCCAGCGCCGACAGGATTCCTGATACGGTAACCCCCAGGAGGATGCCGGCGATACCTCCGATGAGCGAGAGGGTCAGGGCCTCGATGATGAACTGGAGCCGGATGTCCCGGGCCTTGGCGCCCACGGCCATGCGGATGCCGATCTCCCGGGTGCGCTCCGTGACCGAGACGAGCATGATGTTCATGATGCCGATGCCGCCCACCAGGAGCGACACCGAGGCGATGGCCCCCAGGAGAAGGGTCATCACCTTCGTGGACTGCTCCGCCACCTGGAGCATGGACGTCAGGTTCCGAACCGTGAAGTCGTCGTCCCGGCCCGGGCCGATCCGGTGGCGCTGCCGGAGAAGCTCCGTCACCTGCCGCTCCGCCTCGGGAAGGGCCTCGGTGCTGACGGCCTTCACCATGATGGAGCCGATCGTGCCGCCATGATACATGCCGAAGACCTTCTTCAGGGCCGTCGTGATGGGGATGAACACCACATCGTCCTGGTCCTGCCCGATGGGCGACTGTCCCTTCCGGTCCAGGACCCCGATCACCACAAAGGGGATTTTCCGGATCCGGACGATCTGGCCGACGGGGTCCATGCTCCCGAACAGGTTGTCCGCCACCGTCTGCCCCAGGAGACAGACCTTCGTGGCGTTCCGGACATCCTGCTCCGAGAAGTTCCGCCCGTCCACGAGGCCCCAGTCCCGAACCTCCAGGGCACCGGGCTCCAGGCCCTGGATCGCCGTGGCCCAGTTCTGGTTTCCGTAGACCACCTGGGCAGCCCGGCGTAGCTCCGCAGAGACGGCCTGTACAGCCGGGCATTCCCTGCCGATCGCCTCGGCATCCTCCCGGTTCAGGGTGGATTGGGCCCCCGCTCCCAGGCGCACTCCTCCCTGGGTCATGCTCCCGGGGATTACAATGATCAGGTTGCTCCCGATGGAGGCGATCTGCTGGGAAATTTTCCGGCTCGCCCCGGTGCCCACCGCCAGCATGGCAATGACGGCTCCCACGCCGATGATGATCCCCAGCATGGTCAGGGAGGACCGCATCTTATTGACCCAGAGGGCCCGGATGGAAATCTTGAGGGTCGACGGAATGCTGATCAATTCCCTTTTCCTCTCATATTCCTAAGCCGCCACATCGCTGACCACGCGGCCGTCCAGAAAACGGATGATCCGCCGGCTGAAGGCGGCAACGTCGGGATCGTGGGTCACCACCACCATGGTGATGCCCGATTCGCGGTTGAGCCGGACGAAGAGCTCCATGATCTCAACGCTCGTTTTGGCATCCAGGTTTCCTGTCGGCTCGTCGGCAAAGACGATGGGGGCGTCGTTCACCAGGGCCCGGGCGATGGCCACGCGCTGCTGCTGCCCGCCGGAGAGCTGATTGGGCCGGTGGTGCTCCCGCCCCTCCAGGCCGAGCAGCCGGAGGGAATCCAGGGCCCGTCTTTTCCGCTCTCCGGCGGGGATGGAGCTGTAGAGCATCGGCAGCTCGGCGTTCTCCAGCGCCGTCGAGCGGGAGAGCAGGTTGAATCCCTGGAAGACGAAACCGATCTTCCGGTTCCGGATCTCCGCCAGCTCGTCCGGACCGAGGCGGCTCACGTCCATCCCGTCGAAGCGGTATTCGCCGCTGGTGGGCCAGTCGAGGCACCCAATGACGTTCATGAAGGTGGACTTGCCGGACCCGGATGGCCCCATGACGGCCACGAACTCCCCCCGGTCGATCGTGATGGAGACGCCGTCCAGTGCGTGGACGGGACTGTCCCCCACGTCGTAGATCTTCATCAGGTCGACCGTCTCGATCAGGGCCGTCACCGGAAAAACCTCGGGCTCATCTGCTGTTGCTGCTTGCTGTTACCGGCGCCCGCGGCCTCGACGATCACATCCTGCCCTTCCTTCAGATCCCCCGAGACGATTTCCGTGACCTGCCCGTCGCTGATCCCGGCGGCGACGGCGATCCGCTTCGGCGTCCTGCCCTCCAGAACCCAGACCGCCTGCCCCCGGCCCGCTTCCCGGCCCTCTTTTCCTTCCTTTGTCCGGGCAGCCGTCGATGCCGCCCCCTTGCCCTCCCTGTCTGCGGGCCGGAAACGGAGGGCTGCGTTGGGCACCTTCAGGGCCGCCGTCCGGCGGTCGATGATGATGGACACGTTGGCGGTCATGCCCGGCTTGAGCTTCAGATCCGGATTGGCCACCTTGACCACCACGTCGTAGGTCACCACGTTCTGTACCGTGATGGGTGCGTTGCGGATTTCCGAGACCTCGCCCTGGAAGGGGGATTCCGGATAGGCGTCGACGGTGAACGTCACGGGATGTCCGACTTTGACCTTTCCGATGTCCGCCTCGTCCACGTTCGTATCGATCTGCATCCGGGTCAGGTCCTGGGCAATGTTGAAAAGCGTGGGTGTCTGGAAGCTCGCTGCCACGGTCTGGCCGACATCGATGCTCCGGGAGATGACGGTGCCGTCCACGGGGGAGAGGATCCGCGTGTTGCGGAGGTTGGTGTCCGCCAGGGTCAGGGCCGCCCTGCTCTGCTGGACCTGGGCCCGGGCGGCGTTGAGCGAGGCGGCGTTCGCCGAGGCGTTTGTCTCGGCCGTGTCCAGATCGCTCCGGGCGATGAAGTTCGACGCGAAAAGGGTCTTGTTGCGCTCGAAGGTCCGTTTGGCGTCCCGGGCGGCCGCATCGGCCTTTTCCACGTTCGCTTCCGCCAGCCGGAGATTCGCCCTTGCCTGATCCACCTGGGCCTGGAAGGAAACCGGGTCGATCTGGGCGAGGACCTGCCCCTTCTTCACCGGCGAGTTGTAATCCACGTAGAGTTGCTTGATCGTCCCGGATACCTGGGTCCCCACCAGCACGGTGGTAACGGCATTGACCGTGCCCGTGGCGGTTACGGCGGCCTGGAGTTCTCCCCGGACGGCCTTGGCCGTCTTGAAGGAGGGGCCGTTGTTCCCGTGAAGAAAGAACCAGGCGGCCGCCACCGCAACGAGGACGGCGATGCCGGCAACAACGAAGATCTTTTTTCTGTCCATTCCGATGATTTTCATTTCTCCCCGGTTGCCTTCTCCAGGCCTGCCTGGGCAAGCCGGTAATCGTAAAGGGCCGTCGTATGGGCCGTCTTGGCGTTGAGATCCGCCAGCATGGCGTCGGTCACTTCGATGGGACTGCCTACGCCCGCGCCGTAGCGTCCCCGGGCCAGTTCAAGGTTTTCGGCGGCCTGCCGTACTTCCAGCTCCGCCACGGCGATGCGGTCGCGGGCCTCCTGAAGGTTCAGCAGGGCCTGTTGAATTTCCAGATGAGCGGTCTGGCGGACCAGGTCCTCATTCGCCTTCAGGACTTCCAGGTTCGCCCGGGCCTCGTCGGTCTGGTATTTTGTGGAGAGACCGCTGAACAGCGGAACCGACAGGGTCGCGCCGACGTTCCAACCCCGTTCGAGAGGAAGATCCTCGCCGGACCATCCATAGCCGGCGCTCCCGGTCAGGACGGGGAAGTATCCTTTCTTCGCCAGGTCGATGGAGGACTCCGCCGCCTCCCGCTTCGACCGGACCGACCTCAGGTCGGGCCTTTGCTCATACCCTTTCTTCAGCGCCTCGTCGAGCGAGGCCGAATAGGGCTGAAAGGCCAGGATGTCCTGCACATCGAAGGGAGGCGCGCCCGTTAGTCCCATGGCGTTTCCGAGGGTCAGGCGGGCCAGGTTCAGGGCGTTCTCCGCCTTCAGCAGGTTCAGGCGGGCATTGCTCAGATCGACCTCCGCCTTGGTCACGTCGAACTTCGGCTTTACACCGACCTCGAAGAATTTCTTCGCCTGCGCCAGATGCTGCTGATAGGAAGCCACCGTTTCCGCGTTGGCGTCCCTGAGACGCCGGGCCTGAAGAATCCCGTAATAGGCCTTCTTGACGTCGTAGGCGACCTGGCTCACCGCCTGCTCCAGGTCTGCGCGGGAGGAGTCCGCCCCGAGACGCTGGATTTTTACCTGGGTGGACGTCTTGAAGAAATCGAAAAGGGTCTGGTTGACGCTGAGACCGGTGGCATAATTATCATAGACGGTTCCGCTCGTCCTGGACGAGGTACCGCCGACGGCGGTGCGGTCGTACTCTGCCGAAGCGCTGATCTGCGGATAGTAGCCCGCCCGGGCCTGGCCGACCCGGCTCTCGCTGGCCCTCAGGCCGCCGGCTGCGCCGAGGATGCTCGGGTGGCGTTCCAGAGCGATGGCGATGCAGCGCTTCAGGTCCAGCGTCTCGCCGGGACGGATCGCCTCCCCCGGATGCGCCGGCGCCGGGACAAGCAGAAACATGCAGAAAACCGCAAACAATACATGAGCAATCCGTTTCTTCATGGCCGGTCTATATGCTACGGATGAGGGGGCCTGTCAAGGCGAAGCCCCGGGAGTCGCCGGGGATTTCCTGCTCGATCCGGACTTCCGGAAAGCATCCCCTGTAACGGGTGGCTGGCAAGGATCGTACCCGATCGGGTATCAACTTCCAACATATGGGAATGATGGAATGAACCTGGAGAGAAGCGACAAGACCGTCATAGATGCACGAAAAAGCGGATACTATCTATCCAGCCTGGTGCATGCAGATGGATATAATATATCCAGGGATTGATCCAGCGATGGACGGAAGGACGAATTCGGGGGCGTCACCCTTGATTCATGCAGGTGTCCCGGCAAAAGGAGAGGACTCTTGCCACAGATGGACATGCCGACGGATATGCATACATTCTCTCAGAACGTGCATCGGGAAGGACCGTTCCCCCGGCCGGCCGTCTCCTCCGCGATCATGACGTCTCCCTCGAAGGTCAGAACATACAGAAAATCGTTATCCCCGCAGTTGTAGTACCATTTCTCGACGGCCAGCGTTTCTTCGGCATAGATTCCGCCCCGGCTCCTGCCGGTGTTCGGGTCCTCGCCTCCCAGAAAGCGGCCCCTTGTGACGGACTTCACCTTCTCGACGCTGTCGGGTTTTCCGCATTCGATCCGGACGCGTGCCTTGCTGTCGCCGCTGCTGACAAGCCCCTTGCCCTGATTGCACCGGAATGCGGAAGCCTCGTTTCCGAAACAGAAAAAAAGCATCGCCACGACCAGGATCGTCATCATCTTTTTCATGCTCCCCGCCTTCTCCTTCAGGAGGTTCGTTCGGCTTGCCTTGCAATATTGCCTTTATAATTCATGATCTTGGATCAAACGGCCGTTTCCTGGTTCCTGCAACGGCAAATACCGATTGACATGTCAATCAACATTTGTTAAGCGGTGCTTCATGGAAAAAGTAGCCAGTGAAAAAATCATCGTCGAAGCGGCCCTGAAGGTCTTCAGCACGAAAGGCTTCGCCGAAGCCCGCATGGCCGATATTGCCAAAGAAGCCAACCTCTCGTACGGACTCATCTATCACTATTTCGAAAACAAGGAAAAACTTTTCGATGCCATTGTCGAGAACTGGTGGAAGACCTTTTACGACGAGCTGGAAATGCTCAAGAAGAGCACCGCGGCCACCAAGGAAAAACTCGTGGACATCATCAAGTTCATGATGAACGCGTATACCGCAACACCGAGCCAGATGTCCATTTTTGTGGCCGAGGTCTCCCGGGGATTCATCTATCACTCGAGCCCTCGGGGCAAGGACAAATTCCGGAAACTCTTCAACCTCTGTGAAGACATCATCCGCGAAGGCCAGACCCGGGGAACCCTGCGAGCCGATATCCAGTCCAACTACCTGACCTATGTATTTCTCGGCGCCATCGACACGTTCCTGTCGGTCATGATCCTGGGCAATGAAACGCTGAGCAAGGCCAGGGAGAAGCGGATCATCGAAAGCCTCACCTCCGTTTTTCTTCATGGGGCGGAGGCGGAAGCAGAGCATTAGGAAGGATCCCTCCGGCGGACCTGCGGGACATTCCACCACAGACGGCAATGGCAGACAACCGGAGACGGAAAGCCGGAAACGAAGCGGACAGGCAGTATTCAGCAAACGACAGGCAGTGATGATTCTCAAGGGACAGCTTCACACGCACACGACTTTCTCCGACGGAGCCCTGACGCCCCAGGAGACGGCCGACACCTATGCACGCCTCGGATACGACTTCATCGCCATTACGGACCACGATCACCTGCTGAAGCCCTCCTACGGAGACGCCATCGGCAGGATCGATACACGCCTGCTCGTCTTCACGGGAATCGAGCTGACGGTCCACTGCCGCAAGGGCTACGTCCACGTCAGCCGCATCGAGGGGGATAAGGAAGTCCTTCACATCTTCAATCACCCCGCCGACGTCGACGTCAGCCTGAAAGACTGCATCCGCATCATCGGGGAAGTGGCCGAGCAATATCCGATCGACGCCGTGGAGATCACGACCCACGGCTTCTACACGCCCCAGTTCGACATCCCGGAAATTCCCTATCCCAAGGTGGCGGCCGACGATTCCCACACCCTCCTGGGGTGCGGACGCGGATGGATCGAACTGGAGGCCCCGCTGGACCGGGATGAAATCATCCGGGCCGTCAAGCAGGGGCGATTCATGAACTGTTTTGCGGGCGACAAGGCCCGCCGAAAGTCCGCCGCGGATCTGCGGCTGATCCGATTTGCCTGAAACTGCAGCCGGGGCGGCGCCCGACCGGATGGTCCGGCCGGGACAGATCCCCGAAGAAAATGCGATTCAGATTCAATTTAAGGAAGGAGACGTTCTATGGCCACAAAGCGGGTAGCGATTTGTGCGGTTGCCCAGCACAAGAACGAACCGGATCTCTGGTACAGGCGATTCCAGAACATGCTTCTGGACGTGCTGGAGGACCTCCAGGAGAAGACGGGCTTCACGTACGGGGAAAACGGCGTGGAAATGATCGTCAGCACCTCCGACGATTTCTTCGACGCCCGGACCATCTCGAACAACGGCGTCACGGACGTCATCGGGGGCCAGTACCTGGCGGAAGAGAAAATGGCCCAGGAAGGCCTCAACGCCATCGGCTATGCCAACTCCATCATCCTCTCCGGGCACAAGGACCTTGTCCTGATCATGGGACACTGCAAGGAATCCCAGGGAGAAAGCCGCAACATGATCACGAACTGCGGTTTCGATCCCTTCTACGGCCGCGCCACGGGGCTTGACTACCTGAACGCCGCCGGGCTCCAGGCCCAGGCCTACATGAGGAAGAGCAGCCTCACGGACGACCAGCTCGCCGAGATCGTGGTCCGGAGCCGCCAGTGGGCCGCCAAGAACCCCTATGCCAACGCACGGGAAGCCGTGCCGGCGGGGAAAGTCAAGGCATCCCCCATGCTGTGCGATCCCATCCGCCAGCTTCATGCCTATCCCGTCTCCGACGGAGCCGTTGGGCTGCTCCTGGCCTCGGAGGAGCGGGCAAAGGAATTCACCGACAAGCCCGTCTGGATCACGGGCTTCGCCAACTGCATGGATACCTTCTTCTTCGGGGACCGGGATCTGACCAGCAACTTCGCCCTCAAGAAAGCCACCGCGAACGCCTGCCGGAGGGCCGGCATCCAGGATCTGAAAAAGGCCGCCGACGTAGTCGAGGTCATGGACTGCTACGCCTACCAGCAGCCCATGTGGATGGAAGGATTGGGATTCTGCGGAGACGGAGAAGGCGGACGCTTCGTCGCGGAAGGTGGTCCCGGGAAGTACCGGGTAAACCTCTCCGGCGGTACCCTGGCAGGGAACCCGCTGATCATTTCCGGTCTCTATCGGGCCGCCGAGGCGACCCTCCAGCTTCAGGGCGGCGCGGGAGACCGCCAGGTTCCTGACGCGAAGTGCGCCGTGGCCCACTCGACAAACGGGCCCGCCGGCCAGTTCCACTCCGTTCTCATTCTTGAAGCGTAAGGAGCAGGAATCATGAAAAAACACGAGAAAAACAGAAACGTAGCCATTATCGGGATCGGCCAGACGACCCTCTCCAGTCACAAGGAAGACCAGAATCAGGTGGAAATGGTCGCCGAGGCCGTGCGTAACGTCCTGGCGGACGCCAATATGACCCTCGACGACATCGACTGCATCGTACACGGCAACATGGAGCTCTTCGAGATGCAGTTCCAGCCTGACATGTGGCACGCCCTGGGCTGCGGATCCTACGGAAAGGAAGAGTACCGGATCACCACGGGCGGCACCGTCGGGGCAACCCTGGTCTGCGCATCAGACAGCCTCGTGGCCTCCGGCCAGTACGACACCGTCCTGTGCCTCGGCTTCGAGAAACTCCAGGAAGGAAACACCACGGGCGGCATCACGAACATGGCCGACCCCCTCTGGTTCCGCAACCTCCAGACAGGAGCCCTCACATCCACCACGGCCACCGAGATGATCAAGGAGTTCGGGAAGGATCGGGTTCTCCGGGCCGCCATGAAGTACCGGATCATGATGGACAAGCACGCCATGCTGAACGAGCGGGCGCACCGACGCCTCGGCCTCGAGTACGACCAGCTGGAGACCCTGATGGAGACGTCTCCCCAGCTCGTCGGCGAGCTCAGGCTGATCCACATGTGCTCCCAGTCCGACGGGGCCTGCGCCATGATCCTCACCCACGAGGACCGGGTGAAGAAGGGAACCGCCAAGCCGCCCGTCTGGATCCGGGACCATGAGACCTCCCACCGGGGGGAAAACATGTCCAACCTGTACGGCGCGCAGAAACCCAAGAGCACCCATCGCGACTGTGCGGAAAGACTGTTCAAGCGGAACGGCATCACGAACCCGCTCGAATACTTCGACGTTTTCGAGATGTACGATCCGTCCGCCTACTGGGGCCTCGACTGGCTCCGGGAATTCCTGCTCCTCAAGGATGACGCGGTTCTCAAGCTCATGGAGGCGGGAGAATTCGACCTGGACGGCAAGCTCCCCGTCAACCCCTCGGGAGGCGTCATTGCCAGCAATCCCATCGGCGCCACGGCCATGCTCCGTCCCGCCGAGGCGGCACTCCAGATCCGGGGGGACGCCGGCGGGCACCAGATCAAGAAGGAGGTCCGCCATGCCCTGGCCTCCGGGTTCGGCGGCACCTTGTGGACCGTTATGCTCATGCTCGAAAAAGAATTGAACTGGTAGGAGGTTGACCATGGCTGAATTCTTCGGAACCACCGTTGCGGATATCTTCAATACGATGCCCAAACGCTTCAAGCCCGAGGCGTCCAAGGGCGTGGACGTTGTCATCGGGTACGATTGCGGCGGCGAGGGCGGGGGCAAGTGGAAGCTCACCGTCAAGGACCAGGTTGCCAAGGTCGAGACCGTCGAGGGCGACCTCGGCCCTTGCACGGCCACGATCATCGCCTCCGATGCGGAGACGTTCATCGGCGTCACCCTGCAGAAGATCGGCGCCATCGACGCCCTCTCCCAGGGAAAGATGAAGGTCGTCGGCGACACACGGATGCTGATGACACTCCTGCCACAGATCTTCGTGCAATACACCGTGCCGGAGAAAAAGACGGAAGTCACCGCCCGGGGAATCCTCTCCGCCATCGGGGAGCGTTTCCGTCCCGACAAGGCGGCGGGCGTGACGCTGAAATACGGGTACGATCTCACGGGCGAGGGCGGCGGCCAGTTCACCATCACCATCGCCGACGGGACCTGCACCCTGAAGGAAGGCCTCGATTCGGACCTGGCCGTAAAAATGACCATGGAGGCCGTCACCTATGTCGGCATGATGACCGGCACGATCGACGGCGCAGCCGCCTTCACCTCCGGAAAAGTCAGGATCGACGGCGACATGATGGCCGCCGCCGCCACCGGCAAGTATTTCGACAAGTATGTGGATCCCAACGCCGAGGAGGCGGAGGAACTGCTTTCCCTGAAGGTGGTCACCTCCATTAACCAGCGCTTCGCCACGGGCCCCGTCATGGGCAAGTGGTTCGCCGGACTTCGCGAGAAGAAGTTCCTCGCCAGCGTCTGCCCCCTCTGCAAGCGGACCCTGATCCTCCCCCAGGAGATCTGCCAGTTCTGCCACGTGCGAACCAAGGAGTACGTGGAGCTGGGACCGGAAGGATATGTCACGAATTTCGACCTGGTCTACTTTGCCAGCCCCGATCCCCTCTCCGGCGAAGTGCGGGACACCCCCTATGCCTGCGCCTGGATCATGCTGGAGGGCGCCACGCCGGAGGAAGGCTTCGCTTTCGAAATCAAGAGGGAGGACCTTCCCAAGCTCAAGATCGGATCGAGGGTGCGGCCCGTCTGGGCGGAAAAGCCCTCGGGCAGTTTCCGGGACATCCTCCATTTTGAAATCATCGACTAGGGAGAGGAGAATCGAACCATGACATGCAAATGTGAAGACATAAAAGATTGCTTCGTCATCGAGGCCAGGATGGCCCTGCCCAACCAGTTTTTTGTGGGACGGATCGGCTCGAAGTGGATCATCGCCATGAGGGACAAGAAGAAGCTCACGGGCCTCAAGTGCGACAAATGCAGCATCACCTATGTCCCGCCTCGGGAACACTGCAACAAGTGCGGGGCCAGGATCGCCGACAACTGGGTGGACGTGGGATCGACGGGGGAACTCGTCAACTACACCATCGTCAACTACAACGACAAGCATCTTCCCCGGAAAGCGCCGTACATCCTGGGGCAGATCAAGCTGGACGGGGCCGACACGCCGCTCACCCACATCGTGGCCGACGTGGATCCCGATGAAGTTGCCATCGGCATGAAGGTGAAGGCCGTCTTCGCCGAGGGACCCGTCAACACCCTGATGCAGCTGGATCACTTCGAGCCCGTCTGAGACGCGGCCGGAAGGATCTGCCGAAATGAACAAACAAATTTTCCCGTAAGGAGGATTTCACCATGGCCAAGGAAAACAAGAAGGTCATCATTACCGCGGCCCTCACCGGGGCCGCCACCATGAAGAACAACAACCCCAGCGTTCCCTACACCATTGAGGAGTTCGCCGAAGAGGCGTACAAGTGCTACCAGTCCGGAGCCGCCATGGTCCACGTCCATGCGAGAATGGACGACGGCCAGCCGACCCACGAGATCGACCGGATCCAGGCCGTACATGACGCCATCAAGGCCCGCTGCCCCGAGTTGCTCATCTGCCTCAGCTCCGCCGTCGGCATCTACAAGACGCCGGAACAGCGGCTGGCCCAGATCGTGGCGGTCAAGCCGGAGATGGCCTCATACAACACCAACAGCATGAACTTCAGCATCGTCGACCGCGGCACCGGGCAGATCTTCTTCGACTACGTCTTCGACAACACCTTCACGATGCTCCAGGACTTCGGCAAAGCCTTCGAGTCCAACGGCGTGAAGCCGGAGATCGAGTGCTACGACATCGGCGGCATCGACAATACCCTCCTGATCGCCAAGCAGGGCTTCTTCACGGAGCCCATGAACTTCAACTTCGTCTGGGGCGTCGTCGGCGGCCAGAAGTTCCGTCCCGACGTGTTCATTTCCATGGTCAACGCCATTCCGGCAACGGCCAATTTCACGACCTGCGCCGTGGGCAACGAGCAGTTCCCGGCCAACGTCATGTCCTGCCTCATGGGCGGCAACATGCGGGTCGGCATGGAGGACAACACCCGGATGCCCGACGGCGAGCTGGCCAAGGGCAGCTGGGAGCAGGTCGAGTGGGCCGTGAAGGCCGCTTCGTCCCTGAACCGCACGCCCGCCACGCCGGCGGAAGCCCGGGAGATGATGGGCATCCGCAAGGCTTAAGAGGAGGAACGATTCGATGGATTTCACATTCAACGACGAGCAGCGGATGTTTCGCGATACGATCTACCGTTACTGCAAGGAGGAGGTAGCGCCTCTCTGCGAGGCGGCGGACCGGGAGGGTGAGTTCAGCATGGAGGTATGGA